>DAIMGB010000222.1:0-4284 GCA_036724195.1 Thermoleophilaceae bacterium | reverse complement strand
GCTGTGGCAAGGTCGGCAAGAGCAGCAACAGCAGCGACCAATCGGGCAACACGCTCAAGATCGGCGCCGCTCTGTCGCTGACCGGCTCGCTGGCCAAGGAGGGCGGGCTGACCAAGCAGGGCTACCAGCTCTGTCAGGACAAGGTGAACAAGGCCGGCGGCGTGAAGGTGGGCTCCAAGAAGCTGAAGCTCGCGATCACCTACAGCGACGACAAGTCGGAGCCTGACACGGCCTCGCGCCTCGTCGACGGCTTCAACGACAAGGGCCTGAAGCTCGTGCTCGGCCCCTACGGCTCGCCCTCGACCGAGGCCGCCGCGGCCACGATCGAGCGCAACGGCCAGGTGATGCTCGACTCGAGCGGCGCCGACGACAACATCTTCACCAAGGGCTACAGGAACACCTTCGCGGTGCTCTCGCCCGCCAGCGACTACGTCGCGGTGATCGTGGACTCAATCATGGACGGCGCGAACCCGAAGCCGAAGACGGCGGCCGTGCTCTCCGCCGACGACGGCTTCTCGACGACCGCCGCCAAGGGCGGCGTGGCGGAGGCCAAGAAGCGCGGCCTCCAGGTGATCGCGCAGGAGTCCTTCCCCGAGCACACCACCGACGTCTCGTCGGCGCTCACGAAGATCAAGGGGAAGAACCCGGACGTGATCCTCGGCTCCGTGCACATCGAGGAGGGCATCGCGATCATCAAGCAGAGCAAGGAGCTCGGCGTCAAGCCCGCGGGCGGCTTCGGCGAGACCGTGGCGCCCCCCACGCCCGACTTCCAAAAGGCGCTCGGCGACTCGGCCAACGGCGTGGTCGGCTCGACCCAGTGGACCCCCCAGGTCAAGGGCAAGGACGACGTGTTCGGGACGGCGCAGCAGTACGCGAAGGACTTCCAGTCGCGCTTCGGCGTGAAGGCGGAGTACCACAGCGCCGAGGCGGCGGCCGCCTGCCTCGCGCTCGTCAAGGGCCTCGAGAAGGCCGGCTCGACCGACCCGAAGAAGGTCCGCGACGCGGTCGCGGCCCTCGACCTGCCGTCGTTCTTCGGCCCGATCAAGTTCAACAGCCGCGGCCAGAACGTGACCAAGCCGATGGCGGCGATCCAGATCCAGAACGGCGCGGTCGTGACCGTCTTCCCAAAGGAGCAGCAGGAAAAGCCGCTGCAGTGGCCCGCGAGGTAGCGTGACGCAGTTCCTGCAGGCGACGGTCTACGGCCTGCTCGACGGCGGCCTGCTGGCCCTCGTGGCCGTCGGGTTCTCGCTCGTCTGGGGCGTGATGAACATCGTGAACCTCGCCCACGGAGCGTTCGTGGTGGTGGGCGCCTACATCGCCTGGAAGCTGAACGAGGCGGCGGGGCTCGACCCCTACCTCGGCATGTTCGCGTCCGCTGCCGGGCTGTTCGCGGCCGGCTACATCATCCAGCGCTTCCTCATCAACCTGGTGGTGAACGCGCCGATCTGGATGACGCTGCTGCTCACGTTCGGCCTGAACCTGCTGATCGTGAACGGGCTGATCCTCCTGTTCACGGCCGACTTCCGCGCCCTGCACGCCAGCTGGTCGGAGAACTCGCTCGCGCTCGGCGACGTGCGCGTGCCCTACGGGCGCCTGGCGGGCTTCGGCGTGGCGGTGGCGGTGACCGTCGGGCTGGTGCTGTTCATGGGCCGCACCAAGATCGGGTTGGCGATCCGCGCCACCGGCATGGACCGCGCCGCCGCGCGCCTGATGGGGATGAACGTGCGCCACGTGTACGCGTTCACCTTCGGGCTCGCGGCCGCGATGGCGGGCATGGCGGGGGCGATCATCGGCACGATCAACACCTTCAGCCCGCAGTCGGCGGGCGAGTTCACGCTGCAGAGCTTCGTGATCGCGGTGCTTGGCGGCCTCGGCAACATGTGGGGCGCCCTGGCGGGCGGCGTGCTGCTCGGCCTCGTGCAGGCGTGGGGCGGCCAGTACCTGTCGGGCACGCTCGTGAACGCGATCGCCTTCGGGGTGCTCGTGCTGGTACTGATCGTGAAGCCCTCCGGCCTGATCGGCCGCCCCTACTACGAGGCCCGGGCCGAGGCGTGAGCAGCGAGCCCGCCGTGGCCGCCCCGCGCCGCGAGCTGCCCCGCTTCCCGGCCGGCCGTGGCTGGCTGCCGTGGGCCGGCGCCGTGGCCGTGTTGGTGGTGCTGGCGCTGGCCCCCACCTACCTGCTGCTCGACTCCGATCAGCGCACGCTGGGCAGCGTGTTCATGTTCGTCGTGCTCGCCCAGGGCTGGAACCTGATCGGCGGCTTCGCCGGCTACCCGAGCTTCGGCAACGTCGTGTTCTTCGGCCTGGGCGGCTACACGACTGCCGTGCTGATGGCCAAGGCCGGCGCGAGCTTCTTCGTGACCGTGCCGGCCGCTGCGGCCGTTGGCGCGGGCTTCGCCCTTCTGATGGGCATCCCGATCCTGCGCCTTCGCGGCCACTACTTCGCGATCGCCACGCTGGGAGTGGCGGAGGGCACGCGCGAGGTGGTGATCAACCTGACCGGGCTGACGGGCGGCGGCAAGGGCATCACGATCCCGGCGGTCGGGCAGAAGGCCACGACTTCCTATCCCGGCAACACCGGCTTCTACTTCTACTTCCTGACGCTGGCCGTGATCACGATGCTGGTGGTCTGGGGCGTGGCCCACAGCCGCTTCGGCTATGCCCTGCGGGCGATCGCCCAGGACGAGGAGGCCGCGGCGGCCGCCGGCATCAACACCACGCGCGCCAAGATCGCCGCCTTCGCGCTGGCCGGCCTGCTCACCTCGGTGGCCGGCGCGATCTACGCCTACCAGCAGGTCTCGATCTACCCGACCCGCCTGTTCAGCGTGGACATCACCGTGCTGATGGTGGTGATGGCGGTGTTCGGCGGGGCCGGCACGGTGCTGGGCCCGATGATCGGCGCGGTGTCGCTGGAGTACCTCTCGGAGTGGCTGCGCAACAACTTCACCGACTACCACACCTTCGTGTTCGGGGCGATCATCGTGATCGCGGTGCTGTTCCTGCCGATGGGGGTCGTGAACTTCGCGCGCGACGCCTGGCGGGAGCGGCGCATCGCGCTGTTCAAGTCAGTGCAGGCCTACCGCTTATGAGCGCGGTGCTCGAGACCCGGGGACTCACGCGCCGCTTCGGTGGTGTCGCGGCGGTGTCCGACCTCTCTTTCGCCGTGGAGGAGGGCAGCGTGCTGGGCGTGATCGGGCCGAACGGCGCCGGCAAGAGCACGCTGATCGACCTGATCACGGGCCAGCTGAAGCCGAGCGAGGGGCTCGTGTTCGTGGACGGCAGGGACGTGACCGGGGAGCGGCCGTGGACCATCGCCCGCTTGCGCGTGGCACGCACGTTCCAGATCGTGAAGCCCTTCCGCAACATGACCGTGCGCGAGAACGTCGCGATCGGGGGCATGTTCGGATCCCAGCGCGCCTCGTCGGCGCGCGGCGCGATCGAGCACGCCGACGAGGCGCTCGAGCGCGTGGGGCTGCTCGACAAGGCTGACGCGTCGCCGGGTGACCTCTCCGTGGCGGATGCGCGCCGGCTCGAGCTGGCCAAGGCGCTCTCGATGGGCCCACGGCTGCTTCTGCTCGACGAGGTGATGGCCGGCCTGCGCCCGGGCGAGATCCAGCCGGCGCTCGACCTGATCGCGTCGCTGAAGGAGGAGGGCGTGACGGTCCTCGTCGTCGAGCACGTGATGAAGGCAATCATGGCCGTGTCCGACTCGCTGCTCGTGATGCATGAGGGGTCCGTGCTGGCGGAGGGGGACCCGGAGACCGTGATGAAGGACGAGCGCGTGATCGAGGCCTACCTCGGACAGCGCTACGCCGAGCGCGCTAAGAAGGAGCGCGAGAGCTGATGCTCGAGGTATCCGGATTGAGCGCCGGCTACGGCCAGGTCGAGGTGCTCCGGGAGGTCGACCTGACCGTGGGCGACGGGGAGATCGTCGCCCTGGTGGGATCCAACGGCGCCGGCAAGACCACGCTGCTGCGCGCGCTGTCGGGGTTGATCGGCACGACCGGCGGCGACGTGCGCTTCGACGGCGACTCCCTGACGGGGCTCGCCGCCGAGCGGATCGTGTCCCGCGGCATCGCCCACGTGCCGGAGGGCCGCCACCTGTTCGCCGGGCTGACCGTGAGGGAGAACCTGATGGCCGGGGCCTTCGCCGGGCGCGACGGCCCCGGGCTCGACCGCGCGCTGGAACTGTTCCCGCACCTGAAGGACCGGCTCGGCCAGGTGGCCGGCAGCATGTCCGGCGGCGAGCAGCAGATGTGCGCGATCGCGCGCGGGCTGATGAGC
>DAIMGB010000221.1:0-4287 GCA_036724195.1 Thermoleophilaceae bacterium | reverse complement strand
CTGCGCTGGACCGCCGCCGGCATGCTCGAAGCAGAGCGCCAGTTCCGGCGGATCATCGGCTACAAGGACCTCGCGAAGCTCGCCGTCGCGGTCGAGCGCGACCTCACCCGCCGCCGCCAGGCCGACGTGCACACCCCGACCCAGGAGGCCGCCATCCCCGTCACCGTGTAACCATCACACCGGGACCGCCGCCGCGAAGTTCCACGACGACCGGGACATCCTCAGAGCGAGCGGCCCCACTCCTAACAATCGATCGCGCCATCGGGCGACCGGTTCGGGGTCGCGCGCGCCGATATGGTCCAGCCCGCGCATGTACCAAGGGGGAGCGACACCGGCGGCGATGAAGTGGTGGGGCTGGGGCGAGGAAAACGTCTCCTTCACCCACGAGGGCAAGCCCGAGCTGGCGCCCTTCATCGAGCGCGTCCTCGGCCTCGACGTGCACCGGCCGGGCACCAGCGCCATCGCCTTCGAGGACCTGGAGATCCCGGCGGCCGCGCTCCCGGCCGGACTGAGGGCGGACCTCGAGGACGCCGTCGGAGCCGAGCAGGTCTCCACCGACGACCGCGACCGCGTCGTGCACGGGCGAGGCAAGAGCCTCAAAGACCTGATCCGCCAGCGCCGGGGGGACCTGGGTCGGCTGCCCGACGTCGTGGTGCGCCCCGCCGCCGAGGACCAGGTCGCCGCCGTCGTCAGGGCCGCCCTCGAGGAGGATGCCGTGGTGATCCCGTTCGGGGGCGGGTCGAGCATCTCCGGCAGCCTCGAGGCCGAGTCGGGGGAGACGCGGCCCGTGATCTCGATCGACATGGGCCGCCTGAACCGGGTGCTACGGGTCGACGCCACGTCGCAGCTGGCGCGCGTGCAGGCAGGCGTCTTCGGCCCCGACCTCGAGCGCCAGCTCAACGCCCAGGGCTGGACCTGCGGCCACTTCCCCGACAGCTTCACGCACTCGACGCTGGGCGGCTGGATCGCCACGCGCTCCTCGGGCATGCAGTCCGACCGCTATGGCGACGTCGCCGAGCTCACGCGCGGGCTGCGGGTGGTCACCCCGTCGGGCGTCCTTGCCGTGCGACCGGTGCCGAGCACCTCCACCGGCCCGAGCGTGCGCGAGATGGTGCTGGGCAGCGAGGGTCGGCTGGGGGTCATCACCGAGGCGACGATCCACGTCCGCCGCGTGCCGCCCGAGCGCAGGATCCTCGGCTACCTGTTCCCCACCTGGGCGGCCGGTCTGGCCGCCATGCGCGACATCGCCGCCAGCGAGGCCTCGCCGTCGGTCACGCGTGTGTCCGACGCCCCCGAGACCGCGTTCTCGTTCGCCACGCGCAACGCCCCCACGCCGCTCGACCGCGTCAAGTCGAAGGCGCTTCAGGCCTTCCTCAGGCGCAGGGGCTGGGACCTGGAGGCGATGTGCCTGTCGTTCATCGGCTACGAGGGCAGCGCCGACTACGTGGCCGCCCAGCGCAAGCTCAGCGAGCGGATCGCCAAGCGCCACGGCGGGCTGTGCATCGGCCCGAGCCCGGGCGAGCTGTACGACCAGAAGAAGTTCGACACGCCCTACATCCGCGACTTCCTGCTCGACCGCGGCGCTCCGGCCGACGTCTCGGAGACCTCGGCGCCGTGGAGCGAGCTGCAGACGGTCTACGACAACGTGATGGCGGCCGGCCACGGCGCCTTCCACCGGCTGGGCGTGCCCGGCTATCTGATGTGCCACCTGTCGCACTCCTACCACGCGGGTGCCTGCCTCTACTTCACGTTCGCGCTCAACCCCCCGGACGACCGCGACGCCCTGGAGGAGTACGGCGTGGTGAAGTGGGCGATCCAGCAGGCGTTCATGGACTCGGGCGCCACGCTGTCCCACCACCATGCGGTCGGCACCGAGCACGCCCAGTGGCTGGAGGAGGACATCTCGATGCCCGGTGTGGCAATGCTGCGGGCGCTGTTCGAGGGCACCGACCCCGGCGCGAACCTCAACCCGGGCAAGATCGTCGCGGCCGATCCCGATCGGGGGCCCGGGGAAACCATCCCGGGTGGCGAGAGTAGTAAGTCCAATGGCCGAGCCGGCGGACCTCGACGTTCCCTGGACGCGCGCCAGAGCAGCCAGCCGCCTCCGTGAGCTCCTCGTCTGCGGAGTGCTCGGGCCGCTGATGGACCTCTACACGCTCCGCCGCGTGGCCGGGCACGAGCGTCTGGACGACCTCACCGGCCCCGTGGTGTTCGTGGCCAACCACAACAGCCACATGGACACGCCGGTGATCCTGCGCGCGCTGCCGGGCCGGTGGCGGCGGCGCACCGCGGTGGCGGCCGCGGCTGACTACTTCTACGACAAGCGTCGCAATGGCCTGTCCGCGTCGCTGGCGTTCGGCACCGTGCCGCTCGACCGCAACAGCGGCGCCGGCGTGGGGCCGGGCCAGACCGCCCACCTCGACCGCCTCATCGGCGACGGCGGCAGCCTGCTCGTCTTCGCCGAAGGCACGCGCTCGCGCGACGGTCGCGTCGGGCGGCTGCGGCCGGGGGCCGCGCTGCTGGCCGCCAAGCACCACCTGCCGATCGTGCCGATCTACGTGTCGGGCACCGGCGAGGCGATGCCGCGCGGACACCGCTGGATGGTCTTCAAGGCCGGCCGGCCCGGCCCGCGTCACCCGCTCGAGATCCGCTTCGGGAAGCCGATCGCCCCCCGCGCGCGCGAGCGCCCCAGCGAGGTGATGGAGCGGGTGCGGCTGTTCCTCGCCGAGTGCGGGGCCGAGACGGAACGCGAGCCGCACGCCGAACACGCCCACCGACGCCAGCCGGCCTGACCGTGGCCCGCATCTTCGTGACCGGCGCCAGCGGCTTCATCGGCGGCGCCCTGACGACCCGGCTGCTCGAGCGCGGAGACCAAGTGGTGGGGCTCGCGCGCTCCGACGCGGCGGCGGAGAAGGTGGCCGCCCGCGGCGCCGAGGTTGCCCGCGGCGACCTGATCGACGAGGAGTCGATCGCCGCCGGCATGGTCGGGTGCGAGGCGGCCTACCACGTGGCCGGCGTGAACTCCCACTGCCCGCCCGACCCGGACATGCTCCTGAGGGTGAACGTGGGCGGCGCGGAGGCCGCCGTACGGGCCGCCGCCAGGGCCGGCATCGGCCGGATGGTCTACACGTCGTCGGCCGCCTCACTCGGTGAGCCCGTGGGCACGGTCGGCACCGAGGACTGCACCCACCGCGGCTCCTATCTGTCGGTCTACGACCGCTCCAAACACGAGGGCGAGCGGGCGGCGTTCGCGGCGGCCGCCGAGACGGGCGTCGAGGTGATTGCGGTGAACCCATCTTCGGTCCAGGGCCCTCCGCGCACGGGCGGCAACGGCGGGATCATCATCGCCTACCTGAACGGCAAGCTGCCCGCGTTCGTGGACACCCAGGTGAGCGTGGTGGACGTCCAGGACTGCATCGAGGGCCACCTGCTGGCGGCCGAGCGGGGCAAGAGCGGCCGGCGCTACGTGCTCAACGGCGCCACCCTCCACTCGCTCCAGGCGCTGGAGATCGTCTCCGAGCTGTCCGGAGTGCGCGACCGCGTGCGGATGATTCCGCCGCCGCTGGCGCGCGCGGCGGTCGCGATGGCCGAGGCCGCGTACCGCCTGCGCGGGAAGACACCTTCGGTCTGCCGCGCCCGCGTACGGACGATCCTGCACGGCCACCGCTACGACGGCTCGCGGGCGACCCGGGAGCTCGGGTTGGACTACACCCCCGTGGCCGACACCTTCGCGCGGACGATCGAGTGGGCCGTGGCGGAGGGTCTCGTCACGCGGCCGCTGCCGGGTGCTCAGCCCGCCGGGGCGTAACCGCGCGGCGGCGGCGTCACACGAAGTTCAACCCGCGGATTGATCGCTTTCAGCGACGAGGAAGATCCGCCTGCCGCTCGGAAGGGCAGCTCATCACCGCCACCCACAACCTCCTAAAGCTCCACATCGACGAGCGGATGTAACGCTCACTCTGGTTTCGAGTCCTGGCGCTGGCTGAGTCTGGACGACTGTGCACCAGTGGAAACGCGGCCATACGTGCCTCGAAGAGTGAACTTGTGTAATTGCTGCCGCAGGCAGCGGGGCTGTTGGGGCGTTGAATTGGGGTGGACGTCGGCGCGCGGAAGGCCGTGTCGGTCGAGGACGTCGGGGTCGAAGTTGGGCCGGAGGTCGGAGCTCGCGGGTCGCGAAGGGAGCGCGTAGGGCGCATTTATTCGATCTGGCTGTGCGCCGGGCTGCGTCCGGCGTACCAGTCCGATCGGTCCCGGGTGCCCGCTACGCCTGGGCTGGCGGGCTTGGGC
>DAIMGB010000220.1:2048-4311 GCA_036724195.1 Thermoleophilaceae bacterium | reverse complement strand
GTGATGTTGCCGTGACGAAATCCGCCGGTGTCGGTCGCGATGCCCAGGTAAAGATGCGCGGCAATGTCGCGCGTCCGCAATCCCTCAAACCCTCGCTCCGCAATCAGCGAGTACGCCGCCCGCACCATCTCGCGCAGGGTGTCCGTGGAGTAGGCGGCGGCCATCTCGAGCCGCTCGGGGTCCTCGCCCTGGCCGAGGAAGTCGGCGAGCGCGCGATCGAAGGCCTCGAGCGCGACGCGCTCCGCCTCGAGGGCGTCGAGCACGCGGTAGTCGGGGTCGATGCCCGCGCTGAGCGAGTGCGCGCGCAGGACGCGCGAGCAGAAGCCGTGGATCGTCGAGATCCAGGCCCCCTCGGAATCCCGCGCCTCGTCGCGCCGGCCCAACTCCACGAAGCGGCGCCGCACCCGCGTGCGCATCTCCGCCGCCGCCTTCTCGGTGAACGTGATCGCGAGGATCGACTCGACGGGCTCGCCGTCCTCCAGCACGGCGCGCACGAAGCGCTCCACCAGCACGGACGTCTTGCCCGTGCCCGCCCCCGCCCGCACGAGCAGCGAGCCGTCGCGGCGCTCGATCGCGGCGAGCTGCTCGCTCGTGAAGTCGGGCTGCTCGCTCACGACTCGGTCCTGCAGATCGAGGGGTACGAGCAGCCGCCGTTCCAGGCGCAGGTGTCGGGGGAGCTGCACAGCTCGCCGCGCCGCATGCGGCCGGCGGTCTCGGAGATCCGGTCGCGCGCCCACTGGAGCTGCTGCTCGAAGGCGTCCCGGTCGAGCCTGTCGTTGTCGTAGAAGTCGCTGCCAAGCTCCGGCAGCTCGGCCGCCACCATGCCGCGCGGCCGCCGCTCCCCGCCGCCGAGCGGCACGTAGACGCCGCCGGCCGCTCGGAGCTCGAGCAGGCGCTCCACCACCAGCATGTAGAGCGCCGCCTGGAAGCGGTTCTTGCCCTCCCAGCTCGCCACCTTGTAGCTGTCGGCGGACTTGCCGCTCTTGTAGTCGCGCACGAGGGCGTGGCCGTTCCAGACGTCCACGCGGTCGATCTTCCCGCGCACCGTTACGCCATCCACCTGCACGTCTGAGAACTCGAGCTCGAGGTGTTCCGGCTCGAAGTCCGTGTCGGCCTCGGACTCGTGGTGGAGGAACCTGACCAGGTCGAACTCCAGACGACGCACGGCCGCGCGCATGCGCGTGGTCTTCGGGGAGATGCGGAACTCCTCGCGCGCCGCGCGCAGCTCGTCGAGCGCTATGCGCTCGGCCGCCACCAGGTTGTCTGGCGTGACCCGGCGGCTGCCGGTCTCGGCTCGCAGCCGCGCGTAGGTGCGCTCGAGCACCGCGTGCGCGTAGCTGCCCCGCACCATCTGCTCTGGATCGGGCTCGAGCTGGAGCGGGCGCAGCAGGTCCTCCACCAGCCACTTCACGGGGCAGTCGGCGAAGTGCTCGAGCGCGCTCGCGGACACCGCGCGCCGCTCGGCGAGCAGCTCCAGCAGCGGCCCGGCGGTGAGCGCGCCGGGCTGGGGCTCCTCGTGGCGCGGGCCGCGCAGCGCCAGCGCGCGGTCCCACTCCGCCACCGTGGGTGCGTCGTCAGGCGACCAGGTGACCTCGGACAGCGAGCGGCGCTCCTCGGGCAGCTCCTCGAACAGGTCGCGCACGTCGTCCACGAAGAAGGAGGGCGACTGCGGGTTGCCCTCCTCGTCGCAGTAGCGCGAGCTGAGCACCAGCAGGCGCTCGGCCCGTGAGGCGCAGACGTAGAAGAGGTAGCGCTCGCGATCGAGCCGGTCCTCGCGGAGAGGCAGGCGCAGGCCGGACGCCTCGGCGATCCGGCGCCGGTCGTCGTCCGGCAGGAACGGCTCCGGCGACGACCCTCCGGGGAACTCGCCCTCCTGCAGCCCGCAGGCGAACACCGCCTCGAAGCGGCGGGCCCTGATTGCGCCCGGGTCGGCCACCTGAACCCGGTCGGGAGCCGGGTTCTCGCCGAGGTATACCCGCAGCTCGGCGAGCGTGTCGTGCACGCGCTGGCGGTCGATCGCCACGCTCGGGTCCGCGCTGAGCACCGCGTGCAGGCCGCGCAGCGCGTGGTGGGCCGCGTTGAAGGCCTTCACGTCGTCGAGCTGGGCGTCGTCGAAGATCGGCGCCTTGCGCCGGTGGGGCGCGGCGAAGACGCGCTGGAGCTGGTGGTCGAGCTCGGCCACGAAGTCGGCCGTGGTGCGCGCCGCGGCCAGCCGGTCGAGCTCCTCGAGCTCCCAGCGGTCGCGCTCCCACAGCTCGCGCAC
>DAIMGB010000220.1:0-2038 GCA_036724195.1 Thermoleophilaceae bacterium | reverse complement strand
CCTCCAGCCGGTCCGCCAGCGCGGGCTGCTCGAGCTTGCCGGGCGCGCGCAGCCAGGCGAGCAGGTCCTCGGAGCCGCCCTCGAGCACCGCGCAGCGCACAAGCGCGAGCAGCCCGCGGCCGAGGCTCGTGTGGGCGAGCTTCACCTGGCGGTCGATCGAGTACGGGATGCCGTAGGCGCCGAAGACCTGCTCGATCAGCGAGGCGTAGGCGGAGGGCTTTCGCAGCACCAGCGCCACGTCGCCCGCCCGGGTGCCCTCGCGCAGCAGCGAGAGGATGCGCGCGGCGGCGAGCTCGATCTCAGCGCGCTCGCCGCCGGCCAAGTGCAGCCGCACGGCATCCCCCGCCACGAGCCCGCCCGGGGCGCCGTCCTCGAACAGGCCCCGCTCCACGCCGTGCAGCGCGTCGCGCGAGGCGCCGGCGTAGTGGTCCGAGACCGGCTCCAGCTCGATCCGCTCGGTGGCGAGCTCCGAAAGCCGCTCGTGCGTTCCAGCCACCGCCCGGAAGGCGATCCGCCCGGCCTCGAACGGGAGCGAGACGGTGACCCTGGCCTCGCAGCGCCCCGACAGGGTCTCGAGCGCGTCCAGCTCGAGCGGCGTGAAGTCGTCGAAGCCGTAGACGTAGACCGGGGTGGCGTCCCAGCTCAGCGGGTCGAGCCGAAGCGCGTCGAGCGCCCGCCATGCGAACAGCTCGCGATCGGCCAGGCCCGCGCTTTCGAGCCCATCGCGGTAGCGCCGGTAGATCGCCGCGATCTCGTCCGCATAGGCCCGCCGCGGGCCGTCCCCCGCCCACTGCCGCAGCGCCTGGGTGAAGCGGGCCGGGTCCATCATCGAGCGCTCGAGCTCGGCGACGAAGCGCGCCGCGGCGCGGGCGAAGCCAGGCTGCGCCGCCGACTCGGCGAGCGCCTCGAGGCGGGCGCCGCGCACGGCCTCTTCCACGATCAGCTCGCGCTGGAAGCGCGAAGCGACCCGCTGGCCGTAGCCCGTGCGCTCGGCGATCAGGCGAAAGAGACGGTCGAACACGAGCACCTCGGCCCCGAACACCGCCCCGCGCTCGGCCAGCTCGCGCTGGGCGTGCTCGACGTCCTGGAAGGCGGGCACCACGAGGATCGGCTCGTCGTCGAGCCGCGCCCTCAGACCGCCGAGCACCTCCCCGGCCTTGGCCGAGTTGGCGGGCCCGGTGACGAGCGTGAGCGGCACCTCAGGCGGGTCGCGAGCCGGCGGCGGCGCCTGACGCCAGTGCCTGGGCGAAGCGGGCAGCCGGCAGCATGACCGGTGCCTCCTGCAGCTCCCAGCCGCGCCCGGGCCGCATGATCCAGCGCGCGATCCGCAGGCGCCCGCCCTCGAGCGGCTCCACGCGCAGCTCCTCGCGCATGTCCCCGGAGCGGCCGGGCGAACGGCCGGGGCCGAGCGGCGCGTCCTCGCCCAGCAGACCGTCGTCCGCATCCACCACCCCCTGCTCGATGGCGTCGCGCACGAGCTCGGGCAGGTCGTCCTCCGCCAGCACCGGGGCCCTGCGGCGAAGCGCCCCCGCCGCCCAGGCCGCCAGGCGCAGGCCGCCCGGAACGCGCTCCAGGCGCACCTCGTAGGTGCCGTCGTCGTCGGAGTAGGGCCCCGCCGAGCCGTAGGGGCCCTTCACGGCCGGCGCGGCCGCGGGCTTTGACCGGCTGGTACGGCCGCCTGTCGAGGAGCGGCGCGGCGAGGCGGCACCGTGCTCCATGGGCGTGCCCTTCGAGCAGATCGGGCAATCGGCCAGGAAGCGGTTGTGGCGGCAGAACAGGGACACCGCTTCCCAGCGTACTCACGGGCCCTGCCACCATTGCGCCCGTGCCGACCGCGATCGTCTCCGATCTCCACATCGGCTCGCTCGGCGGCTACGACGTGGCCCGGCGGGGCGAGCCACAGGAGCGCCTCCTGGCCGCGCTCGAGGGCGCCGACCGCGTGGTCCTGCTCGGCGACGCGCTCGAGCTGCGCGAGCACCCGCTGGCCCGGGCGATCGAGCTGGCGCGGCCGCTGCTCGAGCGCCTCGGGCAGGTCACG
>DAIMGB010000219.1:0-4326 GCA_036724195.1 Thermoleophilaceae bacterium | reverse complement strand
CTCAACGAACATCTTGATGTTCTCGTGGACGTAGGTGTGGTGGGTGATCTCGAACAGCCACTCGTCGAGCTGCTCCTTCGTGGGCAGCGCGCCGTAGATCAGCAGGTACGCGACCTCCAGGTATGAGGACTTCTCGCACAGGTCCTCGATCGTGTAGCCGCGGTACTCGAGCACGCCCGCCTCGCCGTCGATGTAGGTGATCGCGCTGCGGCAGTTGGCCGTGTTGGTGAAGGCCGGGTCGTAGCTCATGAGGCCGAAGTCGTCCTCGTCGACCTTCATGTCCCGGAAGTCCATCGCCTTGACGGTGCCGTCGCTGACCTCGACCTCGTAGGTCTCGCCGGTGCGGTTGTCGGTGACCGTGAGGCTGTCGTTGGCCGTGGCTACCCCGCCCCCGTTCTCCTGCTGCTTCTGCTCGTCCGCCATGGCGTCTCCCGTGCTCGCGAATGCTCTCCAACGGGAGTCTGACGGATCGCAGGCCCTCAGTCCGCTGTCAGTCGCCGGCGTGGTGGTTACTCACAAAGCTCACGCTCCCGCCGCCGCGGGAGCGCATTGCCGGCGGAGCGCGGTCCCCCATCCACGACACGACAAGCTCGCTGAAGGCCAGCCCCAGCTCAACCTCCGAGACCCGCTCGACCTCAGCCGGCCCCTCGTCTACGTAGGTGAGGGTGACCAGGGTGTCTGACGCGGGGGCGCGGACGCCGGGCAACCGCACCATGACCGACCGGGCGTGCTGCTGTGGCGGCAACTGCGCGAACCAGCGCTCAATCGCCTGCGCGTCACCCGCGCCTGAAGAGCCGACGGATTCCGCTGAGCGGACTCGTTCCCTGCTCCGGCGGCCCCAGCTTGGCGACCGTCGAGGCGGTGATGTTCAGCGTGACCGCGCGCTCGGCCGTGCGTTCGACCTCCGGCGCGTCCACGAAGCGCCGCGTGCCGTCCGGGCCCTCGATCACGAGGCCGTCGAAGATGTGCTCCCGGTAGTTGTCGAGCACCTCGGCGACCTTGCCGACCTCCACCTCGTCGGAGGAATAGACCGGCGTGCCGCGCTCGAGGGCGGTGTAGTGGACCGCGAGGCCGTCGTCGAGCGGCGCCACGTCAGAGGGGCAGGAGCAGGGCGGAGTGCTGGCCGCCCTTGGCCTTGCCGCCCTTCTTCTCGTGGATGCCCGAGTAGATCGCGCTGCCGATGGCCAGCACCACCAGCGTGACCGAGATGGCACCCACCAGCTTCATGGCGCGGTCGGTGGAGGGGAAGTTCTCCCGCCTCACACCGAGGAAGGACACGGTCAGCGCCCAGAGGGCCAGCAGGCCGCCGAAGACGTGAAAGGCGCTCACCCCCTGAACGCTACTTCACGGTCAAGTCACAAGGAACCGCCCCTAGCTGCCGAAACTAAGGGCAATGGCCCTCAAGACGGATAAACCGGTCTGCTTCGCCTGCGGAAGGCGCATCTCTCCGCGCGAGTCGCGTCTGCGGGTGCGCGGCGGCACGGTGGTTCACCGGGCCTGCGCTACCTACCAACTGCGGCGCCCGCGCTAGCGGTGGGTGCGATCCAGAGTCGTGCCCGAGGCCACGCGAACGCGGTCGGGCGGGCGCGGCGGCGGCTCGGCGTGCGGGCCGCGGCGCGGCGGGGTGAGCGGCCTGCCGCGCGGATGGCGGTGGCGGCGCGAGCCGCCGTCCTCATCGGAGCGCTCGTGCTCCTGCTCCTCTGGTGACCGTGTGGCCCACCAGACGAGCCACAGGGCGGCCGCGATCGGGATCTTCAAGACCACGAACATGTAGAAGAAGGCCCAGCCCACGTGGTGGCCATCGTACCGCGTAGGGGACGCGGGGCAACGCGGCAGAGCCGCTCGCCTCGACGCGACGCCGAGGGCGCGTTCGATATCCCGAGCGTTTACAGGCCGTGCTGCTGTAGTGCCTCGAGCACGCGGGGGCGCAGCTCCTTGTCGCCCAGGATTGCGCGTGCCACGAGCGCGGCCGTGACCCCGTGCTCTGGCCGCTCGGTCACCTCGACCGGGTCGCCGG
The DNA here is from genome assembly GCA_036724195.1 of Thermoleophilaceae bacterium. Lineage (GTDB taxonomy): Bacteria > Actinomycetota > Thermoleophilia > Solirubrobacterales > Thermoleophilaceae > DATACN01. Next base: position 2,309 of record DAIMGB010000219.1, on the reverse strand, counting down.
CCGCGAGCTCGCCCTCCTCGAGCACGCGCAGGTAGGCGCCCGGGCGCCCGGCCTTGGCGAAGCGCCGCTCGAAGCCGCGGTCGCCCACGCGCGCGGCGAGCTTGAAGCAGGGCATCCGGGGCCCGGCCACCTCGAGCAGCGCGCCGCCCACGCGCCAGCGCTCGCCCACCACCGCCTCGCTCGCCGCCATGCCGGCCAGCGTGAGGTTCTGCCCGAAGAACCCCTCCTCCAGCTGGCGGTCGAGCTGACCCTCCCACCACTCGACGTCCTCCTGCGAGTAGGCGTAGACCGCCTTGTCCTCGCCGCCGTGCACGCTGCGGTCGCCGATCCCGTCGCCCGCGAGGCCTCCGCGGCGGGCCATCACCAGCCCTGACACCGGCTTCTTGAACAGCCCCGTCCTGATCGTCCTGCCATCGAGGACGCGGAAGTCGCGCACACGCGCGACGTTCACGGAGATCACCGTGCCCTCGGGCATGTGCATCATGGTGACACTGAAAAACGTTCCAACAGGCATTAGGATGAACCAATGGGACGTGACCGCTGCGATCTGCTCTGCCTCGACCTCCCCAAGGCCGAGGCCCTGCGCGAGACCCGGCTCGGCGCGGAGCCGGCCGCGGCCGCAGCTGCAAGGGCGGGCGCGCTGGGCGATCCGACCCGCCTGACGCTTGCAGCCGCCCTCGCCGAGGGCGGCGAGCTGTGCGTGTGCGACCTGAGCTGGATCGCCGAGCGAGCCGAGAACCTCGTGTCGCATCACCTTCGCGTGCTGCGGGCCGCCGGCGTCGCCAGCTCGCGGCAGGAGGGCAAGATGGTGCTCTACTCGCTCACACGGGAGGGCACCGCGCTGGTGCGCCGGCTACTCGAGGCTGAGGCCGTGGAGGCGTGAGCCCGACGGTCGTGCAGCAAGCGCCGGCGGCTCCGATCGCGAGGGGCGAGTGGCTGCGGCTGGCGAGCCGGGCGAGGCTCCTCTCCTGGCTGTCGCTCGCCTACATGGCCGTGGAGGGCGGCGTCGCCGTCGCGGCAGGGGTGGCGGCGGGCTCGATCGCTCTGGTGGGCTTCGGGATCGACTCGGCGATCGAGGGCTTCGCGAGCCTCGTGATCGTCTGGCGCTTCACCGGCTCGCGGTTGCTCTCCCACGCCGCCGAGCTGAGGGCGCAGCGGCTGGTGGCGATCCAGTTCTTCGCGCTGGCTCCCTACGTGGGCTTCGAGGCCATGCACTCGCTGATCGGCGGCGAGCGGCCGGACGCGAGCTGGGTCGGAATCGGCCTGGCGCTGACCAGCCTCGTGACGATGCCGCTGCTCGGCCGGGCAAAGGAGCGGATCGGAGAACGGATGGGCTCGGTCGCCACGAAGGGCGAGGGCCGGCAGAACCTGCTCTGCGCCTACCTGTCGGCCGCCCTGCTGGTCGGCCTCGCGGGCAACGCGCTGCTCGGGCTGTGGTGGCTCGATCCGGCCACCGGCCTCGTGATCGCGGCCGTGGCCGTTCGCGAGGGCGTGGAGAGCTGGCGCGGCGAGGGCTGCTGCGCCCCCGCGGCGGAAGACTGCTGCTGATCAGGCTGGGACGCCCTCGATGGAGGTCATTCGCCGGAAGTCGGCGTAGCGGTCCTCGATCTCCTCGCGGGTCAGGCGCTGCACGCGCTCGACGCCGAACTCCTCGACGTTGAACGAGGCCAGCACCGAGCCGTAGGTCATCGCGCGGCGCAGGGCGACGTGGTCGATCTCGTCGCCGTCCTGGGAGGCGAGGTAGCCGAGGAAGCCGCCGGCGAAGGAGTCGCCGGCCCCGGTCGGGTCGATCACGGCCTCGAGCGGGTAGGCGGGCAGCGCGAAGAAGCCCTCCTCGTCGAACAGCGCAGCGCCGTACTCGCCCTGCTTGACCACCACGGTGCGCGGGCCCATGGCCATGATGTCCTGCGCGGCCTTCATGAGCGTGGGCTGCTCGGTGAGCATGCGCACCTCGTCGTCGTTCATGAACAGCACGTCCACCACGCCGATCGTCTTCACGAGCGACTCGCGCGCGGTCTCGATCCAGAGGTTCATCGAGTCGAGCCCGGCCAGCTTCACGTCGGGGCACTGCTCGCGCACCTGGCGCTGGAGGTCGGGCTGGATGTTGGCGAGGAACAGCAGGTCGGCGGCTTTCGAGGCGTCCGAGAGCTTCGGCTCGAACTCGCCGAACACGTTGAGCTGCGTGTCGTGCGTGTGGCGCACGTTCAGGTTCCACTCGTACTCGCCCTTCCAGAAGAAGGTCTTGCCGCCCTCGACGTGCTCGATGTCCTCGGTGTTCACGCCGCGGTCGCGCAGCACCTCGTACTCGG
>DAIMGB010000218.1:0-4353 GCA_036724195.1 Thermoleophilaceae bacterium | reverse complement strand
CGGGGGTGAACGACAACGGCAGCGGCGTGGGCACCCTGCTGGCCTTCGCCGAGCGCACCGGGCGGGCGCGCCCGCGGCCGCGAGCGCGGCTGCGGCTGGCCTTCTGGTCAGCCGAGGAGCTGGGCCTCTACGGCTCGAGCCGCTACGTCCGCGGGCTGCGGCGCGCCGAGCGGCGGGCGATCGCCGCCTACCTCCACCTCGACATGGTCGGGTCCGCGAACGGCGGCCGCTTTCTATACGACGGCACCAAGGGCGCCGCGCGCGTGGCGGCGCTGGCCGTCCGGCGCCTCTACCGCCGCCGCGGCGAGCGCCTGCGGCGCATCGACGTGGGCGACAGCTCGGACCACGGCCCCTTCAAACAGGCTGGAATTCCCGTGCTGGGGCTGTTCTCGGGCGCGGCGGAGACCAAGACCAGGGCCGAGGCGCGCGACTGGGGCGGCCGCGCCGGGCGGCCCTTCGACGCCTGCTACCACCTGCGCTGCGACCGGCTGGCGCGGGTGGACCGCCGCACGCTGTCCGAGCTCTCCGACGGAGTGGCCGTCGCCTTGTTCCAGCTGGGCTGGCGCTAGCGGACTACGCGGAAACGCCGCGACGCCAGCCGCGAGCGATTGCGGGCCTTGTCCTTTGCCCGCGCCTTCAGCCGGTAGCGGCCGGCCTTCAGGGTCCGCGTGCGGCCGTGGTACTTGAAGCGGCCAGAGAAGGCCAGCGAGCTGCGTCCCGCCTTGCGCGTGCGCGTGAAGTCGCCCACGTGCGACCAGCCCTTGCGCGTGCGGCGCTCGATCCGGAACAGCACGGTGGCGCGCTCGCTCAACCGGAAGCGGATGTGCGTGCCGTGGTGGCGGCCGCGCCCCCTGCGGAAGCGGGTGGGCGAGAGCGAGAGCTTCGTGAGCCGGGGGTTGGTGCTGTCGAGCCCGTAGACGAACTCCGGCAGGCCCGGATCGCGGGTCTCGATGTCGAAGGTGGCCTGGTTGTCGCGCGTACCACCGAAGCTCTGGTTGGCCATGATCAGGCGCGTGCCCTGGAAGCGCACGCTCGAGGGCGTGTCGAACGGCACGCCCGAGCCGTTGTCGCCACCGCCCGGCGACGACGGGAAGCGCTCGCGCTCCTTGCCGTCGGGCCCGACCACCACCAGCTGGTTGGAGCCCGCCATCGGCACGTAGAGGTTGCCCGAGCGCGCGATCGCGAAGCCGTCGGGCAGGTCCGCGGGCTGGCTCTCGTAGAGCAGCTGGAGTTGGCCGGGGGCCCCGCCCGCTTGGATCGCCAGCTTGTAGATCTTGCCCGCGCTGGGGTTCAGCCCGCCACCGGGCAGCAGGCCGCCGGGGTTGAGGCCGCCGGCGCTTCCCTGCGCCACCAGCAGCGTCTTGTGGTCGGCCGCCAGCGCGATGCCGGTGGTGCCGAACTGGCCGCCGTCGAGGCGCGCGTCGGCCAGCCAGATCCGCGCCGCGCCGCCGCCGCGCGGCACGCGCCAGATCACGGCCTGCTCGAAGTCGGTCACATAGAGGCTGCCGTCGGGGCCCCAGGCGGCGTAGTTCGGCACCGCGGGCCCGTTCGTGGTGCTCGGCGAGCAGTTGCTCTGAGCGCCCACCGGCGGGCAGTCGGGCAGGTCCGCGAAGGTCGCGTACCGGGTGAAGCTCCCGGTGCGGCGGTCGAGCACCAGGGCGCGCGCCGGGTTGCGGTCGAGCAAGATCAGGCGGCCCTGCGAGTCGCTCGTGGCCACCTGCACCCCGTGCTCCTTCGAGAGGTCCTGGCCGGGCACCGTCCAGGAGCGCACCAGCGCGCCACCCTCGTACTCGAACACGCGCGAGCGCTGGCTGTCGCCTTGCGTGTTCACGTAGGTGCCCACGTAGATGCGGTGGTTGGGATGGACGTAGGCGAGCGCCGGATAGCCCGGCGTCGGAATGCGCGCAAGAAGGATGGTGTTGAAGCGCGTGCGAGCGGCGCCGGCGGGTGGCGCCAGGGCGCCCAGGCAGCAGGCCAGCAGCGCAGTCACGAGCAGTGCGCGCCTCACAGGAGGTCGATCACCTCGAGCGCGGCACGCCGCCCGGAGCTGACCGCCCCGTCCATGTAGCCGTTCCAGTAGAGGGCGGTCTCGGTCCCCGCCCAGTGCACGCGCCGGTACGGCTCGCGGAGGGAGGGTCCGTACCTTGTGAGCAGCCCGGGCGGCGCCAGGCCCACCGGGCCGCCGCGCGACCACTTCGCGCCGGGCCAGTCCGTCTCTATGTAGAGGCGCGCGCTGAGCGCCTCGTTGCCGAAGAAGTCGGCGAAGTTCTTCAGCACCGCCGCGCGCCGGCTCGCCTTCGACATGGCCTGGAACTTGCGCGCCTCGTCGCCGCCGACGAAGCCAAGCAGCGCACCTGACGAGCCGTTCTCCGGGGAGTCGTCGAAGGTGGCGCCCACCGGGCCGCCGGTCTGCACCGCCGTGCCGTTCAGGCCCTTCGCGCGCCAGAACGGCTTGTCGTAGAGGGCGGTGACCTTCCACAGCGTGCCCTGCGGCATGGTTCGCCCGAGCCCGAGGCGGCCCGCCGACAGGCCCGGCTTGAAGTGGATGCCGTTCACGAGCACCGGCGGGATCGCCACGATGGCGTACTTCGCGTGCACCGTCACGCGCGTGGACTCCACCCGGACGCCGTTCTTGCCCTGCACGATCCGCTTGACCGGCGAGCGCAGCACCACCTTTCGCCCGAGGTGCTTGGCGATCCGCTGCGCGATCAGCTGCGAGCCGCCCACGAAGCGGTACTGCTGCGCGCCCCCTTGCGTGTCGAAGTTGCGCTCGAAGGTGCCGGGATTGCGCGCGTCGCCGGAGGCGGCGATGTAGAAGAGCGTGAACAGCAGCGAGATCTCGCGCGGCTCGCAGCCGAAGATCGGGCGCGTGGCCAGCGAGACGAGCTCCTTGAAGCGGGGGGTGCCGGTGTTGGAGTCGATCCACTGCTTGAGCGTCTGGGCGTCCCACTCGCCCGCGTGCGGCGACTCCCAGGGCGCGTCCACCGGCACGTCCCTCGACATCTGGTCGAGGCGCGTCACCGCCTGGATCAGGTCAGGGATGCCCTGTGGGTCCGGCGGCGCGGTGCCGAGCGGGCCGTGGCCATCGTAGGTGCTGCGGTCGCCGTCGGCGATGTACACGTTGTTGCCCGTGTCGTAGGTAGGGAAGGTGTCGACCTTCTGCGTGTCGGCGAGGCCGAGGATGTGGTTCTGGGTCGGGCCGGCGAAGGTCGCGCCACGCTCGAAGTGGTCGTGGCCGATGTTCTTGTTCAGCACCCGGCCGCCCACGCGGTTGCGCGCCTCCAGCACCGTGACCGAGTAGCCCGCGCGCGTGAGCTCGCGTGCGGCGGTCAGGCCGGCGAAGCCGGCTCCGACGATCGCCACGTCCACCGTGCGCGAGCCCGGCCGCCTGTGCTTCTTCTTCTTTTTGGCGGCCTCGGCGTCCACGGCGCCGCTCAGGAGCACGCCCGCCCCCGCGGCGCCGGTGCTGAGCAGCCGGCGGCGGCTGATTGCGTTGTCTGTCAAGCGGTCGCTCCTCCCCATTGGGCGCGGGAAGCTACCATCGCGCGCCGCATGCTCGATGCAGTACGGGAGCAGGTAGCCGCAGCCAGCCGCCGCCTCGCGGCCGGCGGGCTCGTGCTCGGCACGGCCGGAAACCTGAGCGCCCGCGAGGGCGATCGCGTGGCCATCACCCCCACCGGCGCCCAGCTGGCCGAGCTGACGGCCGACCAGGTCAGCGTGGTGGACCTCGATGGCGCGCTGGTGGAGGGCGACTTCGAGCCCACCTCCGAGCGCGAGCTGCACCTCGGCGTCTATCGCCGCTACGACGCCGGCGCGGTGGTGCACACCCACTCCCCCATGGCCACCGCGCTCTCCTGCGTGATCGACGAGCTGCCCTGCGTGCACTACCGCCTGCTGGCGCTGGGCGGCACGGTGAGGGTGGCGCCCTACCGGACGTTCGGCACGCCGGAGCTGGCTGAGGCGGTGCTCGACTCGCTCGAGGGCAAGACCGCGGCCCTGATGGCCAACCACGGCGCGATCACCTACGGCAATGACATGGCCGCGGCGGTGGATGCCTCGCTGCTGCTCGAGTGGGGCTGCACCGTGTACTGGAACGCGGCGGCGATCGGCACGCCGCGCACGCTCGACGAGGAGCAGCAGGCGGCCGTGGTCAGCGCGGCGGTCGAGCGCAGCTATGGGAGCATGCGCCCGCGATGAGGGCGATCGCCATGGGCGTGCACGTGCTTGACGTGCTGGTGCGCCCGGTGGAGGAGATCCCCGAGGGACAGGGCGGCCAGCTGGTCGAGCAGATCAAGGTCACGCCCGCCGGCTCCGCCGGCGGCACCGCGGTGGTGCTCGCCAAGCTCGGCGCGG
>DAIMGB010000217.1:0-4382 GCA_036724195.1 Thermoleophilaceae bacterium | reverse complement strand
GTGGCTGTCGCTGTCGGTGGCGGCGGCAATCGAGGGCGGAGCGGCGCCCGCCGTCGAGGCCGCCCTGGTCAAGGACCTCGGCACGCGCTTCGAACGCGAGATCATCGCCGCAACGCGCCGCCTGGCGCCCTGCGAGCCGGCGCTTGACGCAGACGACCCGCTCGCGGTCCTGCTCGCCGAGGCGGTACTCACGAGCCCGGGAGGCACGCTGCGCGGCGGCACGAACGAGATCCTGCGCACCATCGTGGCACGGGCCCTTGCGACGGCGCCGGCGAGTGGAGACTGACCGCGGCCTACCGCTCGTACAGGGCCTCGATCCGCGCGGCGTACTTCGCGGAGATCGGCCTGCGCTTGAGCTTCATCGTCGGCGTCAGCTCGTCACCGGCCGGCAGCCACTCGTCGGGCAGCAGCGTCCAGCGCTTGACCTGCTCGACGCGCGAGAGCTTGGCGTTGGCGCGCTCGACTCCCTCGGCGATCGCCTTCAGAACGGAGTCCGCGCGAGAGAACGCGCCGAGGTCAGAGGCGTCGAGCCCGTTCGCGGCCGCGAACACCGGCACGGCGTCGGGGTCGAGCGTGAGCAGCGCGACGTTGTACGGGCGTGCGTCGCCGATCACGCAGGCCTGGCCGATGAGCGCAGCGGCGCTCTTGAGCTCGGCCTCGATGTTGGCGGGAGACATGTTCTTGCCAGCCGCGTTGATGATCAGCTCCTTCTTGCGATCGACGATGCTCAGGTAGCCGGCCTCGTCCCACGCGCCGATGTCGCCGCTGTGCAGCCATCCGTCTCGATCGATGGTCTCCGCCGTCTTCTCGGGCTCGTTGCGGTAGCCCCGCATGACCAGCGGCCCGCGCACGAGCACCTCACCGTCCTCGGCCAGCATGACCTCGACCCCGGGCATCGGAGGGCCGACGGTGCCCAGCCGGATGCGCTGCGGAGGGTTCCAGGTCGCGACCGGAGAGAGCTCGGACATGCCCCACACCTCGGCGAGCGGCATTCCGGCGGCATGGAAGAACTCGTGGACGTCCATCGGGGTCGGGGCCGCGCCGACCAGGAAGCACTCGACCCGGTCCAGGCCGAGCTTCGCGCGCAGCGGCGCGAAGACGTCCGCTTCGGCCCGCTCGGCCGCCGCGCGCTCCTCGACGTCGAGGGGAGGGCCGCCCTGCTCGGCGCGGACCCGCCGCAGGGCCGCCTGCAGCGCGCCGGCGAATGCGCGGCGCCGGTCGGGGTCCGGGTCGCGTCCGACGCCGGCCTCGATGCCCGCCTTGAGCTTCTCGTAGATGCGTGGGACGCCGAGGAACAGCGTCGGGCGCGCGTCTGGCAGCGTGGCCCCGAGCTCGCGCGCGTCCGGGCAGCACGTCACCGTGTGGCCCAGCATGTTGACGCAGTAGATCCCGATCGTCCGGTCTGCGATGTGCGCCGACGGCAGGTAGGAGATCACCCGGCCGTCGAGCCCGATCGGCCAGACGCGCACGAGCATGTTCCACTGCACGACGAGATTTGCGTGCGTGAGCTCGACGCCCTTGGGCGGGCCGGTGGTGCCGGAGGTGTAGATCAGCGTCGCCACGTCGGACGGCTCGACCGCGCGCCAGGTCGCCTCGAAGTCGAACTCCTCGCGCGCCGCCGCCACGAGGTCGTCGAGCGTCATCGTCCCGTCCGCGCTCCCGTCGACGACGACGACGTGCTCGACCACGCCGCCGAGCGCCATCGCGGCGCGCACCGTGTCAAGGAAGGCGAGCTCGGTCACGACCACGCGCGACTCGGCATCCGCCAGCAGGTAGGAGATCTGCTCCGGCGATGACGTGTTGTAGACCGAGAAGGGCGTCGCGCCCAGGTGCTGCGCCGCGGTGTCGGCGAGGAAGAACTCGGGGCGGTTGGCGAGCATGATGGCCAGCGTGTCGCCTCCCGCGATCCCGAGCCCAGCCAGTCCGCCCGCCAACGCGCGGACGCGCGCGCCGTACTCGCGCCACGTGATCGACACCTCGCCGTCGCGCGTACGTACTGCCACTCCGTCGCCGAGGCGCTCCACGTTGGCCTGGAACGGCTCGCAGGTCGTCCGGGCGTCCTCGATCGGCAGCGCCACGCCCGCGAGTGGCCGTGTCTCCTCCAGAGAAGGGCCTGTGTGGACTGGGGTTGTCTGCCCAGCGGTCTTCGTGCTCACGGCTCTCTCCTCGGTGCTCCGGTCCTCAGGGTCAGGCTGGCCGGCTTCGGGTGTTCAATGAACGCCATCGCTTCGCCGCCCTGCATCTCCTCGGTGGCGACGTATCCTCCCATACGGCGCCGCTAAGGTTCCAGTAGTAACTGTGTGTCCAGAATTTGGCGGTGGTGCCTGGTTGTCTGGTTGTGGCCTGATCTGACGCCTGCAGCGCTACCGAACCGGCGCCAAAGGCCGCATCAGCGAGCTCAAACGCGCGCCGACATCACCACAACGACCACCACGCCGGTGCGGCGCATACGACCTGCCCGCGTCCATTGCTGCGAAGCTCGAGAGGCCGCGCCGCTACGTGCTCAAGAACCACGAGCGGCTCGACCGGCTGCTGATGCTCATCGAGCTGGATCTCAACGGCTACGCCGACGAGATCGCACTACTCACAGGGGATCCGCCAGCGGCCGCAGGCCCGGGGCTTTCGCTCAGCCCCACAGCGCGTCACTCGTCGACGCGCCCGCCGAGCGCCGTCGCGGCGCCGCACGACTACGCCCGCGGAGGCCGTAGTTCGAGCCGCTCGCCTGCGGTCATCTACGGATGTCGGCGCGCGGGAACGGGTGTTAACTCAGCCAAGTTCAGGTGAAGCCCTTTGGAAGTGTTCAGACGGGAGGTGTACATGTTTGCGCAGCTCAGACACCAGCCGCAGCAGGAGGAGAAGGACTATGGGGCAGAGACCGAGACGTCGGGACCGGGATCGTCGGGCTCGAGCGTCGGTGCGCTGCAGCTGATTGAGCGCGGGAGCGATCTGCGCTGGGCGTGGGTGGTGCTGGGTCCTGCTCTGGCGGTGATGGTCTTCTGGCGGATCTACCAGCAGCTGTTCGCGTGGAAGTACGGCCTGGACGCCAAGTCCTCGGGCTTCCGCGACTGGTGGACCACGCTGCTGCTCGCGAATCTCATCGGCATCGGGCTCGTCGGGTCGGTGATGATGTTCCGGATCTCCCGCGGATGTCGCGAGTGCGCCGCGCAGCGCGCCGCGCACGGCGACGTCTCGCCCGAGCACGAGGTGCAGCACATCTGGAGACTGTGGGCGCTCATCGCGGGATTCACGGTGATGTTCCTGGGCTTCGCCTACTTTGCCGAGGAGGACGCTGCCTGGCACGCGGTAACGATCCGTGACACCGCGTTCACCCCGACCCACATCCCGCTGTTCTACGGCGCCGCCCCGATGACGATCATGATGGCGGGAGCGATCTACCTGTACGGCGCCACCCGGCTGCCCAAGATCTACGCGAAGGGCGTGCCGCTGTCGCTGGCGCTGCTGGTCGCGGGCACTTTCATGCTGTTCACGTGGGTGGCCTTCAACGAGTGGGGCCACAGTTTCTGGATCGCCGAGGAGCGGTTCTCCGCCCCGCTGCACTGGGGCTTCGTGCTGTTCGGAGTCATGGCCTTCGCGCTGGTGAGCGTGTTCATCCAGACCGTCGAGCGTGTAGTGGCGATCGGGGTGGGAGAGGCAGAGCGCGAGGCCGGCGGAGGCTCCGAGCTGGCGGCGCCAGCGCTGCAGACCGTCGCACCGGTGGTGCAACGATGAGCGGCATCGTTGCAGACGCTGCGACGATCGAGGCTTCGAGCCGCCGCGCACGAGTGGCCGTGTTCGGCCGCAAGTGGGATGTGCTGCTGATCCTGGCGCTCGTGCCGGGGATCGCCGCGCTGGCGTTCATCACCGACATGCTCCTCGTCGGCGACTGGGACTTCTGGCTCGACTGGAAGGACCGCGAGTGGTGGCCGCTGGTCACGCCGATGGTGGGGATCGTGATCCCGGCGGCCGGGCAGTACATCCTGTGGCGATTGATGAGGGTCGCCGGCGGGGCCACCGCAGCGGTCACGCTGCTGGTGCTCATGCAGTGGGTCAGCCGCATCTTGAGCTTTCACGCCCTCGACCACTACCCGCTTGGCTTCGTGGCCCCGGCCACGATGGTGCCACTGGGGATCGTGCTGGATGCGACGCTGGTCCTCACCCGCAGCTTCGCGATCACCGCCGTGGCGGGGGGGCTCGCGTGGGGGCTGCTGTTCCAGCCTGCAAACGCGGCGCTGTTCGGCGCCATGTGGCAGCCGGTGACCTTCCACAACGATCAGCTGACGGTCGCCGACGTGATGGGCTTCGAGTACATACGCTCGCAGGCGCCGGCCTACCTGCGCATCGTCGAGCATGGCCACCTGCGAGCCTTTCTCTCGCAGATCTCC
>DAIMGB010000216.1:0-4411 GCA_036724195.1 Thermoleophilaceae bacterium | reverse complement strand
CCAACGCGATCGCCTTCGCCCGCTGCTGCAAGGACTTCGGCTGGAACGTGACCGTGCCCGGCTACAACTTCACGCTGGCCAGCACCTCGCGGCCGCTCGACGCGGCAGCCGCCGCGGCGCTCGCCACACGCGGGGTGTTCGCACCGCTGCTGCTCACCGACCGCCCCGCCGAGCTGCCGCCGCCGCTCGAGACCTACTTCCTGAGCGTGCAGCCCGGCTACGAGGACGACCCGGGCCAGGCCGTTTACAACCGCGTCTGGGTGCTCGGCGACGACAAGACGATCTCTGTGCCGGAGCAGTCGCGCCTGGACCAGATCACCGAGCTGGTCCCCGTGCAGGCCAACGCCCCATAAGGACCGCGAAGCGGCCCGGTCACGCGAGCCTGGAAGGCGAGAGCTGTCATCAGGCCTGCAGGCAGGATGCCTGCAGGGGGTAATCTCGCCACGTGTCTGAATTCGAGCGCCCCGACCGCCTCGAGCGCGAGCCCACCGTCGAGGACGTGCGCCAGCTCTTCGGCGCGTCCACCCCCCACTTCGCGCTCCAGCTGCGCAACCGCATCCGCGTGCTGATCCAAGGCCTCGCGCCCGACCATCCAGCGCGGCTGGAGGGCGAGCGCGAGATCCTGCGGCTCGACGCGATCGCGCAGGGATCCGAGCAGCGCGGCCCGATCCAGGAGCACGAGGACGGCCTCCCCAGCTACCGCGGCTGAGCGGCTGCCGCCGGCCGTCGAGCGCGCGCAGCCGCTGCTCGACCCCGAGGCGCGCGAGGCCGGCTCGCTCGCGCCGGGCGGCTACCTGGACCTGCTCGGCCCGTCGGCGCCCGAGTCGACCGGCCTGATCCAGAACTTCATGCTCTCGTCCGCGGTGCCGCGCGTGTACGAGCGCTGGTGGCGGCCCGCCTGGGGGCGCCTGGCGAAGGGCGTGTTCGGCCCCGGCATGGCCGACGAGCACCGCATCGCGCGCCTGCTGCTCGGCCTCTCCCCCTCCGACGGCGTGCTCGACGTGGGCTGTGGCACCGGCAACTTCACGCGCGACTTCGCGCGCTCGGTGGGCCCAGGCGGCCTTGTGGTGGGGATCGATCTGTCGGAGACGATGCTCTCGCGCGCGGTCGAGGACACGCGCCGCGCCGGGCTCGAGCAGGTGGCCTATGTGCGCGGCAACGCCCAGGAGCTGCCGTTCCGGCCGCAGAGCTTCGACGCGGTCTGCTGCTTTGCCGCCATCAACCTGTTCGCCGACCCGATGCGGGCGATCGACTCGATGACTCGCGTGCTCACGCCCGGCGGCCGGATCGCGCTGTTCACGAGCGTCCGCGGCCGCTCGGCCCCGCTGCGGACCGTGGAGTCGGCGCTGCAGGCGCGCAGCGGCGCGCGCATGTTCGAGCGCAACGAGCTGACGCAGGCGCTCGAGGCGCGCGGCTACGCGGAGATCCGCCAGAGGATCGCCGGCATTACGCAGTTTGTAGGCGGCCGGCTGAGGTAATCGGTAGCGCGTCCCTTAGCGCGCGCCGGGATCTGCGTGCTGCCCGCGGCCACACGCGCCCCCTACGCGAACGGGAGGTGGGCCTCCCTCCCTCCCGGGAGTAATGTGCTGCGTATGGCATGGACGTTCAGCGTGCTGGTAGTCGCGAACGTCACCGCCACCTCCAAGGAGCTGGTGGCGGCCCTGTCGGAGCGCGCCGAGCGCGACCCCTGCCAGTTCACCCTCGTCGTGCCCGCTCCCGTCGGGGGCAGCGTCGGCCGGCAGGCCGCCAAGCGCACGCTGGACGACGCGCTCGGGCGGCTGCGCGAGGAGGGACTCGAGGTCGTCGGCTCGGTGGGCGACCACGACCCGCTCGGCGCCGTGGCCGACCACTACACGCCGCAGGCCTTCGACGAGATCGTGATCTCGACCCTGCCCACGGGCGTGTCCAAGTGGCTCCAGGTGGACCTGCCGCACCGGATCGAGCGGGCCACCGACGCCACGGTCACGCACGTGATCGCGGAGCCGCAGCGCGCCGAAGCTCGCGTGGAGCACATCGAGAAGCAGCCGGCCGGGCTCGGCCTGCTGACGGCGTTCCGCGCGCTCTAGCGCAAGCAGCCGGCTCGGCCGGCTGCGCAACGACCGATTACGCGGTGGCGGGTTCGCGGGAGAGGCCGGCGAGCTCGGCGACGCGGTCGCGGTGCTCTGTGGCCGAGCCGTACAGCGAGCCGTCGACCGTGGCGCGCTTCAGGAAGAAGTGGAGGTCGTGTTCCCAGGTGAAGCCGATGCCGCCCAGCACCTGCAGGGCGGAGGCGGTCACTCGCCAGCCGGCGTCCGACGAGTACGCCTTTGCCATCGAGGCGGCCAGCGGCAGCGACTCGGGCTCGGCGTCGCCGCACCAGGCGGCGTAGTAGCTCGTGGAGCGCGAGCCCTCGACCTCCAGCAGCATCTGGGCGCAGCGGTGTGAGACGCCCTGGTAGGCGCCGATCGGGCGGTCGAACTGCTTGCGGTCGCGCGCGTAGGCGACGGCCATCTCCATCGTGCGCTGGGCCACGCCTGTGAGCTCGGCGGACAGCGCGGTGGCAAAGCGGTCGTGCGCGTCGCTCTCGCCTGCCAGCGAGTCGCCACCGTCGGCGCGCACCGTAGCGTAGGAGCGGGTGGTGTCGATCACGTCGAGCGGCTCGATGTCGGCGTTGGCCGCCTCGACCAGCTGGGCGCCGTCGCTGCCGTAGAGCACGATCACGTCCGCCCCCACGGCGTCCGGCACGAGCTTCGCCTCGCCAGCGTCGGGGGGACCCCCTCCGGGGCCCCCGCCCTCCGCCCGTACCACCCCGAGCGCGCCGCGTGCCTCACCCGAGGCGATGCCCGGCAGCCACTGCTGCTTCTGCTCATCGCTGCCGGCGCCCTGGATCGCGAGGCCGGCCGCGGCGTTCGACAAAAACGGCACCGGCGCCAGCGCGTAGCCCAGCTCCTCGCAGAGGATCACCAGCTCGACCAGCCCGAGGCCCTGTCCGCCGTGCTCCTCGTCGATCAAGATGCCGGCCCAGCCGAGCTCGCACATCTCCTTCCAGGCCTCGTCGTGGTACTCGCCGGCCTCGGCCAGCTCGCGCACCTGCTCCAGCTTGAAGCGCTCCGCCAGCATGTCCTTGGCGGTCCGCTTGATGGCCTGCTGATCGTCGGAAAAGTCGAAGTTCATCGCAGCTTGGGCAACCCCAGGACCCGCTCGGCGACGATGTTCTTGAGGATCTCGGTCGTGCCGCCCTCGATCGAGTTCGCGCGCGCCCGCAGGAAGCGGTAGGTCCACTCGGAATCCCGCACGGGGCCCTCCTCACCGCGGATCTCATAGGCGAGCTCCGTGAGCGACTGGTTGACCTCGCTCCACTGCCACTTCGGCAGCGTGCCCTCCGGGCCGGGCACGCCGGTCTTCATGATCGCCGTCAGCCCCCGCCACGAGTTCAGCCGCAGCGCCTCCGCCTCGATGTAGAGCTGGCCGATCCGCTGGCGGATCAGCGGGTCGCCGTCCACGCCGCGCTCGCGGGCCAGCTCCATCAGCTGGCCGAACGCGATCTTCACGGTCGCCGCCGCGCCGGCGCCCAGGCCGGCGCGCTCGTGCATCAGGGTGGTGATGGCCACGGCCCAGCCGTTGCCCACGCCGCCGACGACGTTCTCGTCGGGGATGCGGGCCTCCTCGATGAACAGCTCGTTGAACTCGGCCTCACCCGTGATCTGGCGCAGCGGGCGGATCTGCACCGCCTCTTGCTCCATGTCCATCAGGAAGTACGTCAGGCCCTGGTGCTTGGGCACGTCCTGGTCGCTGCGCGCCACGAGCATGCACCACTTCGCCTTGTGGGCGAACGTCGTCCACACCTTCTGCCCCGTCACCACCCACTCGCCGTTCGACTTCACCGCACGCGTCTTCAACGAGGCCAGGTCAGAGCCCGAGTCGGGCTCCGAGAAGCCCTGGCACCAGATCTCCTCCGCCGACAGGATCGGCTCCAGATAGCGCTCCTTCTGCTCATCGGTCCCATGCGCGATCACCACCGGGCCGCCCATGGCGAGGCCGAGCACATTCGCCGCGGCGGGCGCCTTGGCGCGGGTGAGCTCCTCGCCGAAGATCGCCTGCTCGATCAGGGTGGCTCCGCGGCCGCCGTACTCCTTCGGCCACGACAACCCCGCGTAGCCGGCCTCGTGCATCTTGCGCTGCCACTCGCGGCGGAACTCGAAGGCGGCGTCGTCGCCCTTCGGCTCCTCGCCGGGATGGTTCTCGCCGATCCAGCCGCGCAACTCGTCGCGGAACTCCAGCTCGGTTGGCGACAGCGTCAGGTCCATCGGCGGCCGCGCACTCTAACTACCTAGCGCGGCACGCTCGACGGGCGGAGCCCGCGCAGGAGCCGCGCTCTCATTCGGCGGCGATCATAGGATGCGCGGCGTGCGCGTCGGCCTCTACCTCGCCT
>DAIMGB010000215.1:1777-4419 GCA_036724195.1 Thermoleophilaceae bacterium | reverse complement strand
GCGACATCGAGCACGGCCGCCTGGGCGAGGGTGCGCCGCTGCTCTACGCGCGGCGGCGCATGGACTGGCTGCTGCGGCCCTACGAGTAGCCCAAAACCGGGCGCAACCGCCCCCGATGGGGTGGGTTAACGTGGCCTTAACCCGGGGTACTCGCGTGCTTCATGCAATCTCGTTTCAATCGCCACATCCAGGGCGGATAGTGAATCTGCACGAAAGCGCAAGGACGCAGGGTCAATAGGGAGGACCCGATGTACCAGTTCAGTCGCTCGCTCTACAGGGAGCTAGGCCACTCGGTCCTGAGGACCAAGGGCGAGGATGTCTGCCTCACCCGACAGCGCTTCCTGCGCTCCTGTGAGGCCACGATGGAACGCCTGGCGCTCGACCGGCACTACTTCGCCAAGCCGGTCAAGACCCTCTTCAACGACGTGCGCACCTTCTTCCCCATCTCGGAGCAGACGCGCGTGCTGAACGTGATCCAGCGCCACGTCCTGCTGGCCATCGAGTACGTGGACAGCCAGGCGCGCGCCGGAGTGACCTTCGACGGCAGCCCGCTCTGCTGCCACGCCAGCACGCGCAAGGGCACGGCCTGCCAGCGCGTGCCGCTCCCGGGCAGCAAGTACTGCCCCTCCCACAAGCACCTCGAGGAGGACTTCGGGACCGTCGCAGCGTAAGTAGACGCAACAGGCTTAGCCCCCGCGAGCCGGTGCCGCAGGCACCGGCGCAGGGGGCCCTCTTGAAGAAGGCGACCCGAATGGGTCGCCTTCTTCATTCGCAGATGGCAAAGCGCGTCCCTTAGCGCGCGGCCAGACAGGCGTGCTGCCCGCGGCCACACGTGCCTCCTGTTCTACCGGTGGCGGGTCCCGGGTAGCTTGGGCGCGTGATCCTTGGCGTCGACGTTGGTGGCACCTTTACGGACGCGGTGCTGCTTACGGGCGAGCGGCTCGTCACCGGCAAGTCCCCTACTACTCCTTCTGACCAGTCCGAGGGAGTGGTGAACGCTGTGCGCCAGACGCTCGAGGCGGCGGGCGCTGAGGCCGGCGACGTGGAGCGCTTCGTGCACGGCATGACGGTCGGCACCAATGCGCTGCTCGAGGGCGAGGTGGCGCGGACGGCGCTGCTGGCCACGGCGGGCTTCACCGACCTCGAGGAGCTGGGCCGCCAGGCGCGGCCCGACCTGTACCGCCTCTGCGTCGGCCACCCGCCGCCGCTGGTGCCCGCCGAGCTGCGCGTGGCGGTGCCCGAGCGCACCGGCCCCGACGGCGTGATCGACGAGCTCGACGAGGACGCGCTGCGCGAGTCGCTCGAGGGCCTCGACGTGGAGGCCGCGGCGGTCTGCCTGCTCTGGGGCTTCCGCCACCCTGAGCACGAGCGGCGAGCGGCCGAGCTGGTGGCCGAGGCCTGCGAAGGGGTGCACGTGTCGACCTCGCACGAGACGGCGGGCGTGTTCCGCGAGTACGAGCGCTGCGCCACCACGATCGTGGACGCCGCCCTCTCCCCCCTGCTGCGCGGCTACCTCGAGCGGCTGAGCTCGCGCGCGGAGGACGAGGGGCTGCCGCAGCCCGAGGTGATGCTCTCGAGCGGCGGCACGGCCGACGCAGCCAGCGCCGCCGCGCACGGCTCCTGGACGGTGCTCTCCGGGCCCGCCGGCGGCGCGGTGGGCGCCGCGCGGATGGCCGAGCTGGTGGGCGCGGGCGACGTGGTCGGGCTGGACATGGGCGGCACCTCGTGCGACGTCTCGGTGGCCACTGACGGGCGTGTGGAGGTGGGCGGCGGGCGCGAGGTGGGCGGGCGTGCGCTGGCGCTGCCGATGGTGGAGGTGCACACGGTGGGCGCGGGCGGCGGCAGCATCGCCTGGCGCGATGCCGGCGGTGCGCTGCGCGTGGGGCCGCGCTCGGCCGGGGCCGACCCCGGCCCCGCCTGTTACGACCGAGGCGGCGAGGAGCCCACGGTGACCGACGCCAACCTGCTGCTGGGCTACCTCGACGCCGACTCGCCGCTGGCCGGCGACGTGGAGCTGGGCCGCGAGGCTGCCGAGAAGGCTGTCGGCGGGCTCGGGGAGCAGCTCGGGCTGTCGCTGGAGGAAACGGCGGCGGGCATCGTGCGCGTGGCCGGCACGGAGATGGCCCAGGCGGTGCGCGTGCTCACCGTCGAGCGCGGCATCGACCCGCGCGACCTCGCCCTCGTGGCCTTCGGCGGCGCGGGGCCGCTGCACGCCGCCTCGATCGCCGAGGAGCTCGGCATGACGCGCATCGTGGCGCCGAACGCCTCCGGGGTGCTGTCGGCGCTCGGCCTCGTGGTGTCCGAGCGCCGCCGCGACCTGGCCGAAAGCGTGCTGCTGGGCGGCGACGACCTGACCGGCGAGCGAGCCGGCGAGGTGGTGAAGCGGCTGGCCGAGCGCGGGCGCGAGGAGCTGGACGAGCCCGACGCCGAACTGCGCGCCAGATACGACCTGCGCTACGCCGGCCAGGCCTTCGAGCTGTCGGTGAAGGGGGAGCCCGAGCCCGATCCGGCCAAGCTGCGCGAGGACTTCGACGACGCCCACGAGGAGCGCTACGGCTACCGCGACGAGGACGCCGAGCTGGAGCTCGTGACCGTGCGCGTGGCGGTGGCTCTGCCCGCCGCCGAGCCGCGCCCCTCGGAGC
>DAIMGB010000215.1:0-1767 GCA_036724195.1 Thermoleophilaceae bacterium | reverse complement strand
CCTCGGAGCCCAGCGCGGCCGAGGAGCGCGGCACGCGTGAGGTGCGCTTCGGCGACGAGACCGCCGAGGCCAGGGTGTTCGGCCAGGGCGAGGCGGAGGCCGAGGGGCCCGCGATCTTCGAGCTGCCGGGCGCGACGCTCGTGGTGCCGCCCGGCTGGAGCGCGAAGGCGGGCCCGGACGCGGTGGTGCTGGAGAAGGACGCGTGAGCGAGGGCCTCGACCCGATCACGCTGCAGGTGATGGTGGGCGCGCTGCGCGCCGCCTGCGAGGAGATGGGCTCCGTGCTGGTGCGCTCGGCCCACTCGGCCAACATCAAGGAGCGCCGCGACGCGTCCACCGGCCTGTTCGACCGCGACGGCCAGATGGTCATGCAGGCCGAGCACATGCCGGTGCACCTGGGCGCCATGCCGGCGTCGGTCGAGGCGGTGCTCGGCGAGGACCACGAGCCAGGAGTGTCCTGGGTGCTGAACGACCCCTACAAGGGCGGCACCCACCTGCCCGACATCACCGTGATCACGCCGGTGTTCGTGGACGACGAGCTGACCGGCTTCTCCGCCAGCCGCGCGCACCACGCCGATGTGGGCGCCGAGCAGCCGGGCAGCATGCCCGCGGACTCGAAGACGCTCGACGAGGAGGGCGTGGTCATCGAGCCGAGCCGCCTGACCGAGGAGCTGATGAAGGAGCTGGCGTCGAAGATGCGCAACCCGAGCCAGCGCGAGGCCGACCTGCGGGCCCAGCTGGCCGCCAACCGCACCGGCGCGGAGCGGCTGGCCGCCCTGGCGGAGCGCTACGGCCTCGACACGCTGCGCGAGGCGATGGCGGAGACGCTCGACTACGCCGAGCGCCGCACACGCGCGCGGATCGAGGAGCTCGAGGACGGCGAGCGCGAGGCCACCGACGTGCTCGAGACGGCCGAGGGCGACCTGGAGCTGAAGCTGAGGGCCACGGTCAAGGGCGACGAGATCGAGCTGGACTTCGCGGGCTCGGCCGACCAGTACGACGGCAACCTCAACTGCCCCATGCCGGTCACGCTCTCCGCCTGCTACTTCGCCCTGCGCGTGCTCACCGACCCCGACGTTCCGCCCTGCGCCGGCGCCTACCGCCCGGTCACGGTCAAGGCGCCCGAGGGCTCGCTGCTGAACGCCCGCCCGCCGGCGGCAGTGGTGGGCGGCAACGTGGAGACCTCGTCGCGCGTGGCCGACATGGTGCTCGCCGCCTTCGGCCGGGCGCTCGGCCAGGGCACGATGAACAACCTCACCCTGGGCAACGACGACTTCACCTACTACGAGACGCTCGGCGGCGGCCAGGGCGCCTGCCCCGACGCCGACGGCCCGAGCGCGGTGCACGTGGCCATGTCCAACACGCTGAACACCCCAATCGAGGCGCTCGAGCTGGAGTTCCCGTTGCGCGCCGTGGAGTACTCGCTGCGGCGCGACTCGGGCGGCGCCGGCAAGTACCGCGGCGGCGACGGCGTGGTGCGCGAGCTCGAGGCGCTGGACGAGATGCGCTACTCGCTGATCACCGAGCGCCGACGCCACGCGCCAAAGGGCGCCGACGGCGGCGAGGACGGCAAGCCCGGCAGGAACCTCCTGAACGGCGAGGAGCTAGAGCCGAAGGCCTCGGGCAAGCTCGAGCCCGGCGACCGCCTGCGCCTGGAGACCCCCGGCGGCGGGGGCCACGGCGCGCCCTAGCCGGCGGCGCGGAAGGTGATTCCGTCGAGCGTGGTGTAGTTGCCCGAGTCCTCGGTCGCCGGCTCGAGGACCACGGT
>DAIMGB010000214.1:0-4501 GCA_036724195.1 Thermoleophilaceae bacterium | reverse complement strand
GGAGTGGGACGTCGTGGACATCCCCGAGAGCCACGCCGAGCTGGCCCAGGAGGCGCGCACCGCGCTGATCGAGGCCGTAGCCGACTACGACGACCAGCTGATGGAGGACTACCTCGAGGAGAAGCCGATCGAGCCCGCCCGGCTGGTCGAGGACATCCGCAAGGCAACGCTCGACATCTCGATCACGCCCGTGCTCTGCGGCTCCGCCTTCAAGAACAAGGGCGTGCAGCCACTGCTCGACGCGGTCATCGACTACCTGCCCAGCCCGCTCGAGGTGCCGCCCATGCAGGGCCTCGAGGGGAGCCAGCTCCAGGAGGGCGAGGGCACTCTGGTCACGCGCGCGGCCTCCGACGAAGCGCCCTTCTCGGCGCTCGCCTTCAAGGTCATGTCCGACCCGTTCGTGGGCAAGCTCACCTACTTCCGCGTCTACTCCGGCACGCTTCAGGCGGGCGGGCGCGTGCTCAACTCGATCACCGGCCGCACCGAGCGCGTCGGGCGCATCCTGATGATGCACGCCAACTCGCGTGAGGAGCAGGACGAGGTGTACGCCGGCGACATCGCCGCCGGGGTCGGCCTGAAGCAGACCTCCACGGGCGACACGCTCTCCGCCCCGGACGCCCCGGTGGTGCTGGAGACGATCAACTTCCCCGAGCCGGTCGTGCACGTGTCGATCGAGCCGAAGACCAAGGCCGACCAGGAGAAGCTCGGCGTGGCCATGTCCCGCCTGGCCGAGGAGGACCCGACCTTCCAGGTGCGCACCGACGACGAGACCGGCCAGACCGTGATCTCCGGCATGGGCGAGCTGCACCTCGAGGTGCTCGTGGACCGCATGCGGCGCGAGTTCAACGTGGAGGCGTCCGTCGGCCGCCCCCAGGTGGCCTACCGCGAGACCGTTCGCGGCGAGGCGACCAAGGTCGAGGGCAAGTTCGTGCGCCAGACCGGCGGCTCGGGCCAGTACGGCATCGTCTACATCAACCTCGAGCCGGCTCCCGGCGAGGGCTTCGACTTCGTGAACAAGATCAAGGGCGGCTCCGTGCCGTCGGAGTTCATTCCCGCCGTCGAGAAGGGCATCGAGGAGGCGCTCGAGACGGGCGTCAAGGCCGGCTTCCCCGTCGTGGATGTGCGCGCGACGCTCGTGGACGGCAAGTACCACGACACGGACTCCTCGGAGATCGCCTTCAAGATCGCCGGCTCGCTGGCGTTGAAGGAGGCCGCGAAGCGCGCCAAGCCGGTGCTGCTCGAGCCGATCATGGCCGTGGAGGTCGTGACTCCCGAGGAGTTCATCGGCACGGTCATCGGCGACCTCTCCTCCCGGCGCGGCCGGGTAGAGGGCCAGGAGCCGCGCGGCAACGCGGTGGCCGTCCGGGCCAGCGTTCCGCTGGCGTCGATGTTCGGCTACGCGACCGACCTTCGGTCCTCAACCCAGGGCCGCGCGAACTACACGATGCAGTTCGACCGCTACGAAGAGGTCCCGAACAACATCGCGGAAGAGATAGTCGAGCACCGCACCGGCGAGCCGGTCGGGGCGGGGGCGTAGAAGAGAGTATGTTTCGACAGTTCGGGCGCGAAACGCCCGTGAGAACTTTGAGAAAGGGGCAGTTCTAAAGTGGCGAAGGAGAAGTTCCAGCGCGACAAGCCGCACGTAAACGTAGGCACCATCGGGCACATCGACCACGGCAAGACAACGCTTACCGCGGCGATCACCAAGGTGCTCTCCGAGAAGGTCGGCGGCCAGTCGATGAGCTTCGAGGAGATCGATAACGCTCCGGAGGAGAAGGAGCGCGGCATCACGATCGCCACGTCGCACGTGGAGTACGAGACGGAGAACCGTCACTACGCGCACGTTGACTGTCCCGGTCACGCCGACTACATCAAGAACATGATCACGGGCGCCGCCCAGATGGACGGCGCCATTCTCGTGGTGTCAGCCGCGGACGGCCCCATGCCGCAGACCCGCGAGCACATCCTGCTCGCGCGCCAGGTCGGCGTGCCCTACATCGTGGTCTTCCTGAACAAGGTCGACATGGTGGACGACGACGAGCTCCTCGAGCTCGTCGAGGTCGAGGTGCGCGACCTGCTGAACGAGTACGACTTCCCGGGCGACGACGTCCCGGTGGTGCTCGGCTCGGCGCTGAAGGCGCTCGAGGGCGACGAGGGCGC
Organism: Thermoleophilaceae bacterium; assembly: GCA_036724195.1. GTDB lineage: Bacteria > Actinomycetota > Thermoleophilia > Solirubrobacterales > Thermoleophilaceae > DATACN01. The sequence goes on along the minus strand of DAIMGB010000214.1, from coordinate 2,341 downwards.
CGTAGAGAAGATCATGGAGCTGGCGGGTCACCTCGACTCCTACATCCCGGAGCCCGAGCGTCCGCTCGACCGCCCCTTCCTGATGCCGGTCGAGGACGTCTTTTCGATCACGGGCCGCGGCACCGTCGCGACCGGCCGCATCGAGCAGGGCGTCGTGAACACCGGCGACACCGTCGAGATCGTGGGCATCCACGAGGGAACGTCGAACACGGTCGTCACAGGCGTCGAGATGTTCCGCAAGATCCTCGACCAGGGCCAGGCCGGCGACAACGTCGGCTGCCTCCTGCGCGGGACCAAGCGCGAGGAGATCGAGCGCGGCCAGGTGCTCTGCAAGCCCGGCTCGATCAACCCGCACACCAAGTTCAAGGCCCAGGTGTACTGCCTGAAGAAGGAGGAGGGCGGGCGCCACACCCCGTTCTTCAACGGCTACCGGCCCCAGTTCTACTTCCGCACGACGGATGTGACCGGAGTGGCCAACCTGCCCGAGGGCACGGAGATGGTCATGCCGGGCGACAACGTCGAGATGGACGTCGAGCTGATCCAGCCGATCGCCATGGACGAGGGCCTGCGCTTCGCCATCCGCGAGGGTGGACGCACGGTCGGCTCGGGGGTGGTCACCAGCATCGAGAGCTAGGTCCCTCTCGTACGAGGTGACTTGCGGGGGCGGGTGAAGTTCGAGCCCGCCCCCTGGTGTGTCCAAGACCCATGGCAACTCTTACTCAGAACAAGATCAGGATCCGGCTAAAGGCCTACGACCACTCGGCGATCGAGACGGCCGCCAAGGAGATCGTGGACACCGCCACGCGCACCGGCGCGAGCGTGTCCGGGCCCGTCCCGCTGCCCACCGAGAAGAACGTCTACTGCGTGATCCGGAGCCCCTTCAAGGACAAGGACTCGCGCGAGCACTTCGAGATCCGCACGCACAAGCGCCTGATCGACATCCTCCAGCCCACGCCCAAGACCGTCGACTCGCTGCAGCGACTCGACCACCTCCCAGCCGGCGTGGACATCCAGATCCAGCTCATCTGATGGCCGGGCTGTTGGGACGAAAGCTCGGCATGACCCAGGTGTTCGACCCCGAGGACGGCCGCGTGGAGCGCGTGACCGTGGTCGAGGCCGGCCCCTGCTTCGTGACCGCCATCCGGCGCGCGGAGCGCGACGGCTACGACGCCGTGCAGCTGGGCTTCGCCGAGGGGCGCGAGAAGGGCATGCAGAAGGCGCGGCTCGGCCACCTGAAGAAGGCCGGCGTCGGCGCCCTGCGCCACCTGCGCGAGTTCCGCGGCGAGCCGGGCGAGCTGGAGATCGGCAACGAGGTGAAGGTCGACTCGGTGTTCGAGAAGGGGCAGACCGTCAAGGTCTCGGGCATCTCGAAGGGCAAGGGCTTCGCGGGCACGATCAAGCGCCACAACTTCCACCGCGGCCCCGTGACCCACGGCTCGCACAACGTGCGCGCGCCAGGCTCGATCGGCGCCTCGGCCGACCCCGCCCGCACCTTCAAGGGCATCCGCGGCCCCGGCCAGATGGGCAACACGCGCGTCACCCAGAAGGGCCTCGAGGTCGTTGACGTGCGCGGCGACGAGAACCTGCTGCTGCTGCGCGGCTCCGTGCCAGGCCCCAAGGGCTCGGTAGTCGAGATCAGGAGCGACGCCTGATGGCCGCGCCCAGCGCCCCCTGGCTGAACAAGGGACAGGGCAAGGTCGACCTCGACGAGGCCGTGTTCGGCGAGCGCTTCCACGGCCCGCTGGTGCACGAGACCGTGCGCGCCGAGCAGGCCGCGCACCGGCGCGGCACCGCCTCCACCAAGACGCGGGCCGAGGTCTCCATGACCGGTGCGAAGGCCTGGCGCCAGAAGGGCACCGGCCGTGCCCGCGTGGGCGCCCTGTCCGCCGGCCAGCGCACCGGCGGCGGCGTGATCTTCGGCCCCAAGCCGCGCTCCTACACCTTCAAGGTGAACCGCAAGGCGCGCCGGCGCGCGCTGCGTGCGGCGCTGTCGCTGCACGCCGAGCGCGGCTCGCTGGCGGCGCTCGACCCCTCCGGCTTCGACGCCCCCTCCACCAAGCAGGCCTTCGAGGCGCTCGCCGGCTTCGGCGATGGCGGCCGCGCCCTGGTCGTGCTGGCCGACGGCGACGAGATCTGCGCCAAGTCCTTCCGCAACATCGCCGGCGTGGCCGTGCTGCACGCCGACGACGTGGGCGTGGCCGACCTGCTTGGCGCCGCCCGCATGGTGGCCACCGAGGCTGCGCTCGAGCGGCTCACGAGGCTGGCGTCGTGAACGCCCGCGCGATAATCATCCGGCCGGTCATCTCCGAGAAGAGCTACGCGCTGCTCTCGGCCGGCAAGT
>DAIMGB010000213.1:1877-4504 GCA_036724195.1 Thermoleophilaceae bacterium | reverse complement strand
TCAGCTTCGACGGCCAGCGGGTCGGGCAGCGCAGGCGGAAGGTGACCTTGCGCTTGCGGCTCACGCGCGAGCGCGCCAGCTCGAGCTGCACGGCGCGGGCGCGCTTCGGTCCGGCCGGGCCCAGCGGGTCCTGCGCCGCGCCCTTGGAGTACTGGGCCGGGTCGAACAGGGCGTTCTGGAAGCCCGTGTCGGAGTTGGCGGCGTCGCCGCCACCACCGGGCTTGGCGGGCGCGGGCGGCACGATCTTCTGGTCGGTAACCGCGCCGAGCACACGCTGGTAGAGGCCGTGCTCCCAGTTGGAGCCGCCTGCGGGCAGCAGGCTCGGGTCCTGGCCCACGCGCACCACCAGCAGCCCCTGCGTCGGGAACACCGTCACGAGCTGTCCGAATAGGCCGGAGAAGTGGAACATGTTCGCCGGCAGGTCGGGGAACTCGCGCTCGTTGGAGTAGGGCCGGTCCTGCACGCGCGGGCCGATGCAGGGCGCCGCCTTGTTCAGCCAGATCAGGTAGCCGTAGCAGCCGTTGGTGAGCGCGGGTGAGGTGGCCTCGCTCACGTAGCGCTTCGACAGCAGGCGCTGGCCGCGCCACACGCCGGCGCGGCGCATCAGCTCGCCCAGGCGGGCGTAGTCGTCGGGGCGCATCTGCACACCGAAGAAGCCCTGGACGTGGCCGGCGGGGTCGCGCTTCCAGCTCCAGGCGGAGGCGGGGATGCCGAGCGGGCTCATCAGCTCGCGCTGCCCGAACGCCTGCACGTCCTCGCCCACCGACTGGCCGACCTGTTCGGCCAGCAGCGCGACGGGGCTCTGCGCGTACTCGAAGTAGGTGCCTGGCGAGTGGTCGCTGCCGAGCGTGAGCGCGTCGCGCACGCGGTCGGGCATGGTGAAGATGTTGTAGTCGCGCAGGCCGTTCCAGTGCAGGCCGGAGGTCTGGGTGAGCAGGTTGCGCGCCGCCAGGCGGCCGTGGGCGCGGTCGGCCTGGGGCAGCAGCGAGCCGACCGGATCGTCCGGCGAGACGGCGTGCAGCGTCATCGCGCGGCCGAACAACAGCGAGGTCACCGACTTCCCCATCGACCAGCTCTCGAAGGTCTGGCTGCCGTTTACGGCGGCGGCGCGGTCCTGGCCAACCAGGCAGCCGTAGCGATAGACGCGCACCGCGAAGCCGAGGTTCTCGGTGCCGTAGTCGAGCGCGTCCTGGAGCTTGGCCGCGTCCATGCCGGCTTCGGCCGGCGTCGCGCGCTGCCACTGCGCGCCGGGCTCGCCGCAGCTCTTCGCGGCCTGCGCCGGCGCAGCGGCCAGCAGACAGATCCCCACCGCCAGTACCCCGCTAGCTGCTCGCCACCGTCCCATCAGGCCTCCCGTCGCTCCACCCTATCGCCACAATGCGGCCGGATGAGCCGCACCGAGGACAGCGCGCGCTCGACCCTGCTCGCGCTCGCAGCCCTCACCGTGGTGGCCGCGCTGCTGCGCTTCCCCACGCTCGGCGAGCAGAGCTATTGGTTCGACGAGTCGGTCACGGTGCACCTGCTCCGGATGGACCTCGGCTCGATGCTGCGCCAGATCCCCGAGAGCGAGTCCACCCCGCCGCTCTACTACCTGATCGCCTGGCTCTGGGTGAAGGTCTTCGGCCTCGGCGAGTTCGGGCTGCGGTCGCTCTCGGCGCTGATCGGCACGGCCACCGTGCCGCTCGCGTTTCTCGCCGCGCGCGAGCTGTGCTCGCGACGGGTCGGGCTGGCGGTGGCGGCACTCGCCTCGGTCAGCCCCATCCTCATCTGGTATTCGCAGGAGGCGCGTGCCTACGCGCTGCTCACGGCGCTGTCGGCGCTATCGCTCTGGGCGTTCGCGCGGCTCCTCCGGGAGCCGTCCGGGCGTGCCGCAGCCGTTTGGGCGCTGGCCTCCGCGTTCGCGCTCGCCTCGCACTACTTCGCGGCGTTCCTTGTCTTCCCGGAGGCCATCTGGCTCGCGGCCGCGCCGCTGTCCAGGCGAACTGCCGCGCCGGCCCTGGGCGCCGTGACGCTGGCCGCGCTCGCGCTGCTGCCGCTGGCGTTGCACCAGCGCTCGCTCGACCTGGCGTCGTTCATCAAGGGCGACTCACTGGTCTTCCGGCTCGCGCGCGCCGGCAAGAACCTGCTGGTGGGGTTCGACTCGCCGCTGGAGCACGAGCTTGCGGTGGTGGCTGTCCTGATTGCGCTGGCCGGCGCGGTGGGTTCGTTCGCCTGGGCCCGCGGCCGTGAGCGCAGCGGGAGCCACGTGGCCCTGGCCCTCGGCCTGCTCATGGTGGGACTGCCGCTCGCGCTCGCGGTCGCGCACGCGGACTACCTCGACTCGCGCAACCTGCTGCCGGCGTGGATCCCGCTGATGACCGTGGTGGTGGCAGGCCTGCTGCCGGCGGGCCGCACCGGCGTCGCGGCCCTGGTACTGCTCGGCCTGCTCGGCCTCGCGGGGGTGATCGGCGTCGCGGTCGAGCCCGCCTGGCAGCGCGAGGACTGGCGCGGGATGGCGCGGGCGCTCGGCCCCGCGACCGGTCCGCGGGTGATCGTCACTCCGGCCATGGGCCGGCGTCCGCTGGACATCTATCTGGGCCGCCTGCCCGCGCTCCCCCCCGCCGGGTTGCCGGTGCGAGAGATCGCGC
>DAIMGB010000213.1:0-1867 GCA_036724195.1 Thermoleophilaceae bacterium | reverse complement strand
GCTCTACCCGGTGCGCAGGAAGGCGGGCGAGGAGCACCCGTTGCCGCCGCCGCAGCTCACGACCTCGGGGCCTGGTGGCTTGACACTGGCCAGGCGGCGCGTGACCGACAGCTACGCGGTCGTGGTCCTGCGTGCGCCCAGGGCGGTGCCGATCGACCTGATCTCCGCGCTCTCGTTGCGACCGTCGCCCGACGAGGACGCCGCGGTCCTGCTGCAGCGTCCCAGGCCATGAGCCCGCGGCGATGACGCCCGCGGCGATGACGCTTACCGCACCGGGTAGCTCGGCAGCGGACTGTTGATGATGCCTCGCTCGGTGCCGCCGCGGTCCATGTGGATCGCGTAGCCCACGTTCATGGCGGCGAATGCCGCCACCGCCGCGATCGTGAGACCACGGCGGTTGCGCAGCACGTGCGCGCCGGCGACATAGAACACCGGCGCCGCCAGCAGGATCACGCGACCCCAGTCGAGCGCGTAGAGCATCGACAGCACGCAGAGCGCCACGAGCACGAGGCCGCGGCGCGCGTAGCGCAGGTCGAGCAGGGCGAACGGCGCCGCAAGCCAGAGCGGGCCGAAGCTCGACGCCAGGCGCCGCCCCTGTCCCAACGGCCCCTCTAGGGCCTGGCGCAGCAGGTCCAGGCGGCCGCCGTAGTGGCCCACCGTGGGCAGCGCCAGGCGCAGCGCCGCGTAGACGGCCACGCCCGGCACTGCGGCCGCGCCCACCTCGCGGGCCGCTCGCCAGTCGAGCGGCCGCTCTGCCCAGACCGCGTAGGCGAACGGCACGAGGAACAGGGAGGACTCGCGCACGAGAGCCCCCAGCAGCACGATCACACCGAGCGCCACGGGCCGCCTGGCCGCGATCGCAAGGCCGCCGGCCAGCATCACGAGCACCGACTCGGCGTCCACGCCCCGGCCCTGGCGCAGCGACGCCGCGAGCAGCGGCGGGCAGGTGGCCAGGCACAGCGCCAGGCCCGCGGCCAGCCAGCGCTCGGCGCCGAAGCGGCGCATAAGCGCGTAGGCCACCCCTGCGCTTGCCCCCGTGCAGAGCCACGCCAGCGCGCTCCACGAGAAGTCGTGGCTGAACGGCAGCACGTGCACGAGCGTCGGCGGGCCGATCCGGTAGGCGAACGGGAACGTGTGCGCGGCGAACGGATGGCGGGCCATGAGCTCGTAGATCAGCTCGTCGCCGCGCGGCTCCCCGGCGTCCAGCACGAACGCGTCGAGCACCACGATGCACACCAGTCCGAGCAACGCCACGAGCAGCGGCTCGGCCCACTCGCGTCGCCCGATCCGCGCCGGGCGCGCCTGTTCGCGCACGGCGCTCATCCGGCCTCGGCCCCGCGCCGCCGCAGCACGTGCGCGTCGCCGTCCCGGCGCGTGACTCGCTCGGCGTCGAGATGCTCGAGCAGCGCCTGGGCGTAGCGGCGCGAGCTGCCCAGCTCGTCACGCACGCCGGCGACCGTCGCCTGACCGTCGCGGTCACAGATCGCGAGCACGCGCCCGACGAGCCCACCGAGCGGCTCAGGATGAAAGTGCAAATTCGGCCCCACACGCACAACACGCCCCTCGCCCTCGAGCGCACGCAACCGAACAGCGGCCTCGGCAGAAGAGAGCCCAAGAGCCGCAGCGAGCTCACCATCGGCACGAGGCGACTCACCGTCGGCACGAAGAAGCTCGGCGAGCTGAAGCGCCGCGGCGTCAAGCGGCGCAGCCGGACGCTGCCCGCTGCCCACCGCCCGCCGCCCACCAGTCTCTGCCCTCTGCTCTCTGCCCTCTGCCCTCTGCATCCGGCCCCGCTTCCGCGGATGCGCATCAACCACCACCCCACCCCCGACCGTGTCCGGCGGCGCGAGCTGGCGCAGCACCAGGC
>DAIMGB010000212.1:0-4507 GCA_036724195.1 Thermoleophilaceae bacterium | reverse complement strand
CGTCCTCGCCCGACTGCTCGCGCTCGCGGACCAGCCGGACCGCGCACTCGTCCTCGACTACGAGAGCATCGACGACCAGCCGGTCGCCGGCGGTGCGGACGTTGGGATGTCTTAGCGGTGTGGCGGCTTCCATGGCTGAGCAGTCGCACGTTACGGCCGCCACCTGACGGAACGGGCCCGCTCAGCCGGCGGGGAGCCATTCGGCCGGGAACACCGGCCCCACCCGACCCCCGAACTCGCGCACCACGTCGAGCGCCATGCGGCCCGCGGGACGCGGCTCGATCAGCGGGCGCAGATCGTCCTGCGCCATCATCAGGCGCAGGCTCGTGGCCAGCTGGTAGTCCGCCGCGTTGGGCTCGGGCCCGCCCACGACACCGCGGTCCACGAGTGCATCCACGCTGTCGAGCATCTGCGGCAGGGCGGCCAGGTCGCGGCGCTGGGAGCGGCTGCCGGCGCGGTTCGCATAGGCGGCGACCCAGATCACGGGCGGAGCCAGGCGAACGGCCACTCCGAGCGGGATGCCGGTGCGGGCGCCCTCGAGGAAGCTGCCGATCGTGGAGTGGTCGCGCTTCAGCGCCGCCCAGGCAAGCCGCCGCGCCGCGGGCTGGAGCACGAGGTCGCCCCACAGCTCGGCGCGCTCGACCTCGGAGCGCCGCTCGGGATCGGCCGGGAAGAGCGGCGGCTCGGGCACCAGCGCGTCGAGCGCCCGTGAGATCGTGCGCGAGCCCTGCAGGTGCTGTCCGTCCAGCAGCAGCGCGGGCACGGTCATGCCCGGGAAGCCGAAGGCCCGGACGAGCGGCTTGTGCATGGCCGCGATGAGATCGATGCGCTCGTAGGGAATCCCCTTGCGCCTGAGCATCAGCTCCGCGGCCAGGGTTGGGTGCGAAGCGGGCACGCCGAACAATGTGTTTCGCACGAGGCGCGATGCTAGACGCCGATAGGATGCCGCGGCGCAATCCCGACCAGAGGTGAACTTTGGCTGTTGACGTGAGCAAGGTCTCGGAGCTGGACGTCGAGCCCGGCACTCTGCCGGAGACGATGGCCGCCTGGGTGATCCGCCAGGACCGCGAGGGCGAGCCCCGCGACGCCTTCCAGCTCGAGGAGATCGAGGTGCCGGAGCCCGGCGCCTTCGAGGTCGTCGTGCGGGTGATGGCCGCCGGCGTGAACTACAACAACGTCTGGGCCGCGCTCGGGCAGCCCGTGTCGGTGTTCCGCTACCACCCCGACGAGGACCACCACATCGGCGGCTCCGACGCGTCGGGGGTCGTCTGGAAGGTGGGCACCGGCGTGACGCGCTGGAAGCCCGGCGACGAGGTGGTCATCCACTGCAACCAGGCCTCCTACGAGGATCCAGAGGTGCACGGCCTCGACCCGCTGGCCGCGCCCAGCCAGAAGATCTGGGGCTACGAGACCTCCTGGGGCTCGTTCGCCCAGTTCACCAAGGTGCAGGCCCAGCAGCTGCTGCCGAAGCCACACGCGCTGACCTGGGAGGAGGCCGCCTCCTACGGCCTCGTGTACTTCACCGCCTACCGCATGCTGATCGACCGCTGCAAGCTGCAGGCCGGCCAGCGCGTGCTCGTCTGGGGCGCCGCCGGCGGCCTCGGCTTGTTCGCGGTCCAGCTCTGCGCGATGGCGGGCGCCCACGCCGTGGGCGTGGTGTCCTCGGAGCAGAAGGGCGAGCTGGTCAAGCAGCTCGGCGCCGTGGACTACATCGACCGCAACGAGTTCAAGGGCATGATGCGCACCGGCGAGGAGAGCGCCGAGCAGGAGAAGGAGCGCTTCGGCGTGTCGCGCCAGTTCGGCAAGCGCGTCAAGGAGATCCTCGGCGACGCGCCCGACATCGTGTTCGAGCACGTCGGCCAGGCCACCTTCCCCACGTCGGTGTTCGTGGCCAAGCCGTTCGGCAAGGTCGTGATCTGCGCCGGCACCACGGGCTTCAACCTCGACTTCGACGTGCGCTACCTCTGGATGCGCCAGAAGGAGATCCTCGGCTCGCACTTCGCGAACGCCTACGAGTGCATGAAGGCCAACGAGCTGATCGAGGCCGGCCAGATCCGGCCGGTGCTGTGGCGCACGATGGGCTTCGACGGGGTCGGCGAGGCGCACCAGATCATGCGCGAGAACCAGCACCTGGGCAAGATCGCGATCCTGGTGGGCGCCACCGAGGAGGGCCAGGGCAAGACCGCCGAGGGCCCCGGCGCGATCTACGCGGAGATCGGCTGATGGCCGTGCGCGTGGAGATCCGCTGGGTGGCCAACCCCTTCCGCGGCGACGTGTTCGCCGAGGGCTGGCGCCCAGCCGCGGAGGCCGTGCTCGACTACGGCGCCCACTCCTGGGCCTTCTACCGCAACCAGGACGGCCGCCTCGACTTCGTCCAGGAAGCGATCTTCGAAAGCAAGGCCGACTTCGAGCTCTACTGGTACTCGGAACGAATAGCCGAGTACCGCACCGCCCTCGCAGGGAAATACCAGGTCCCGCTCGTCCCCACGGTCTGGGAGATCGTTGGGAGCGGTAAGACCGAAATCGCCCGCACCGGCGCTTAGCAAGTAGGGACCGGACGCGAGTTAAGGGGGGCGGGCCCGTTTGGCTCTCCCCATGGCGGGTAACCGTGACCCCGTGGGAAGGCGGGGGACAAAGGTGGCGCTGTTCGGAGTCATGCTCGCGGCGCTGATCGCGCCCGCCGCTGCCCAGGCCGCGCCGCCGAAGCCCTTCGGGCATCCCTGCACGCCGCAGAACGGCGTCCTCTTCTGCCCCACGAACACACTCGCCGACCGCGTCGCGAGCTTCGACGGCACGCCGCTCGACGTCGACGTCACGCTGCCGGCGAACGCCAAGGCCGGCAGCCCGCTGCCCACGATCGTGATGCTGCACGGCTACGGGGGTGACAAGAAGGATTTCGAGTCCGACACGCCCGAGAGCTCGAGCTCGACCACCTACCACTACAACAACGACTGGTTCGCGAGGCGCGGCTACGCGGTCGTCAACTACACGGCTCGCGGCTTCGGGCGCTCCTGCGGCAAGGGCGAGGACTCCGCGACCACGGCGGACTGCCTTCCCCCCCGCAAGAGCTACATCCACCTGGCGGACCAGCGCTGGGAGGCGCGGGACACGCAGTACCTGCTGGGCAGCCTCGTCGACCAGAAGGTCACGGCACCCGCTTCGATGGGGGCGACCGGCATCTCCTATGGCGGCGGCCAGAGCACCGAGTTGGCCTACCTGCGCAACCGCATCCGCACGCAGGGCGGCGGCTTTGCCCCGTGGACGAGCCCCAAGGGCACGCCGCTGTCGCTGGCCGCGGCCTACCCGCGCTGGCCCTGGTCCGACCTCGTCGACTCGCTCCTGCCGAACGGCCGCTTCCTCGACTCCGGGGTGCGGAGCCCCACCGAGAGCCGGGAGCCGCCGGGCATCATGAAGGAGAGCTACGTGAGCGGCCTGTTCGCACGTGGGCTGTCGAGCGGCGTCTACTGCGGCACCCCACCACAGGGCCCGCCCTGCCTCGATCCGAGCGCGGACCTGCCCACCTGGTTCGGCCGTCTCCAACTGGGCGAGCCTTACGGGGCCGACGTGCGCGCCATCGCCGACGAGATCTACAGCTTTCACCAGGGCTACGGCATCAGCGGCGCCACGCCGAGCCCGCTGCTGATGCAGAGCGGCTTCACCGACGACCTCTTCCCGCCCAAGGAGTCGATCCGGGTCTACCGCGACGCCCGCAGGCGCGGAGCGTCCGTATCGATGCAGTTCGGCGACCTGGGCCACGCCCGCGGCTCCAACAAGGCAAACGCGGACCACTACTTCAACGACCAGGGCTCCGCCTTTTTCGACCGCTGGCTGAAGCGGTCGGGGAGCGGCGCGCCGGCCGACGGCCAGGTCACCGCATTCACCCAGACCTGCCCCCAGAGCGCGCCCGCCGGCGGGCCGTTCGTATCGCCGAGCTACGACACGCTGGCCGCCGGCAGCGTGCGCTTCGGCAAGAGCGACTCGCAGGTCGTGACCGAGGCCGGCGGCAACCCCGCGACCGGAACGGCCGTGGACCCGATCGGCGGCGGGGGCGACGCCTGCCGCCAGGTCGACGCCGAGACGGCGCCCGGCACGGCGGTCGTCCACGGTGGCGCGGCGAAGAAGGGATTCACGCTGCTCGGGCTGCCCACCGTCAAGGCGAACGTCTCCACGCCCGACCCCTACTCGCAGCTCGACTCGCGGCTCTGGGACGTGGGCCCCGACGGCAAGCAGATGCTGGTCAGCCGAGGTGCCTACCGACTCTCGAGCGCCGCAAGCGGCAGGATCACCTTCCAGCTCCACGGCAACGGCTGGTGCTTCGCACCCGGCCACGAGGCAAAGCTGGAGCTGCTCGGCAAGGACGAGCCCTACCTGCGCCCGAGCAACCCGCCCTTCACGGCCACGACCGTCTCGGACATCGACGTTGAGCTGCCGATCGCCACGCGCAAGCCCGAGGGCTGCGGATAGCCAACCGCGCTCCTTAGCGCGCATCTAGATCAGCGCGCTAAGG
>DAIMGB010000211.1:3750-4531 GCA_036724195.1 Thermoleophilaceae bacterium | reverse complement strand
GCGGTCAGTCACCTGCCTCTCGTGGGGCTCGCCCTGCCGGACCGCCTCGCCGTCTACGCGACGCTCGCCGCCGCGGTGATGAGTGCATCATGGCTTGCCGCCCCCAGCCGCACGCAAAGCTCGAAGTGGCTGCTCGCCTCCTTGGCCGTCCTGGCGTTGGCACCGAACCTGGGCCAGGGGTTCTGGCACGGCCGGCTCGCGGTCCCCGGATTCTTTTCCTCGGGCGTCCACAAGAAGTACCTCAAGCCCACTGACTCGGTTCTGATTCCCCCGATCGGCGACGCCGGCAACGACATGCTCTGGCACGCGAAGGCGGGCCTCGACTTCCGCCTGGTCGGCGGCTACGTGTATCCACCGTACGGTTCCAACCCGTACAAGCGGGACCCGCTCTACCCGGCGCTGACTACGCTCGCCCCGGTGCCGAACGCCGCTACGGCGACACGACGCTTCCTGACGCGCAATTCCGTGACCGCGATCGTCCTCGACCCCCGCAACTCGGGCCGTTGGCCGGCGACCCTCGCCCGGCTCGGTCTTACGCCCGTACGGATAGGCGGCGTCCTCTTCTACCGCGTGCCAGGCTGAGGACACGGCGCTCAGCCGTCGGTCCGACCGTGGCGTAGCCGGCGAGCGACCTCCAGCGCCTGGTCGCGCGTGACCGCCTCGCCGGCGAAGGCCGCCTCCTCCAGCTCGGCCAGCAGCCGGCCCAGCTCGGGGCCGGGCTCGATACCCAGCTCGCCCGCCAGCTCGTCGCCGCGCAGCGGCGGGCGAGGCGGGCCAGAGG
>DAIMGB010000211.1:3299-3740 GCA_036724195.1 Thermoleophilaceae bacterium | reverse complement strand
CCTCGGCCATCAGCTCGCGCGCCAGCTCGAGGTGCGCGGCGATGGCCGCCTCGGCGTTCTTGCCGCGCGTGGCCAGCCGGTCGGCGCACGACAGCAGCGTGACCTCCACCTCCACCGGGCTCGTGTGCTTCAGGTAGCGGTAGACGGTGCGCCGGTCGAGCGGCCGCTCGTGCACGAGGAAGCCGAGCACCAGGTGGTGACGGGTGACGCCCTCCAGGAAGCGGCTCAGGCGCTCGCTGGTGCGAAGCCGCCGGCTGAGCGCCCGGATCATCTCCTCGCCGACGGCGTCGTGGCCGATGAAGGTGACGCGCCCGTCGGGGCGCACCCCGCGGGTGGCGGGCTTGCCGATGTCGTGCAGCAGCGCACCGAAGCGCAGCGCCTGGCCGCGCGTGAGCCCGTCCGCCAGCGGGTCACGCCCGTTCCACGTGCCCTGCGATCCGT
>DAIMGB010000211.1:1641-3289 GCA_036724195.1 Thermoleophilaceae bacterium | reverse complement strand
CGGCTCGTCCAGCACCGCGCGCAGCGGGCCCGCCAGCTCGCCGAACAGCTCCTCCAGGCGTCCCTCGAGCTCGAGCTGCCGCCGCAGCACCTCGAGCGTGTGGCCGTACACGTCGAGGTGGTGGAAGTGGCTCTGCTCAACGCCGTGGAGGGCGGCCAGCTCCGGCAGCACCGCCGCCAGCAGGCCCAGCCGGTCGGCCAGCTCGACGCCCTCGACCGCGCCGTCGGCGGCGAGCAGGCGCTTGAGCTCGCCGAACACCCGCTCAGGCGACGCCTCGGAGGTGCGCGGCGCGGCGGCCGCGCTCAGCCGTTCGGTCTCGGGGTCGGGATCGAAGCGGAGCTCGGCGGCGAAGCGGGCCAGGCGCAGCGGCCGCAGTGGGTCGGCCTCGTAGGCGCGCGGGCCCAGCACGCGCAACACGCGGCCGTCCAGGTCGGCGCGGCCGCCGTGGGGGTCGATCAGCTCGCCGCCCTCCAGCGGGCGGGCCATGGCGTTGATCGTGAAGTCGCGCTCGCCCAGGTCGGCCTCGATCGTGTCCCCCTGCAGCGGCGAGACGTCGAACACGCGGCCGCCGCGGCGGTCGATCACGCGCCAGGCGCCGAACGCCTCGGAGAGCGCGAACACGGGACCGCTGACCTCGCCGGCAAGCGCGCGGGCGGCGCGCTCGGGGTCGCCGGCCACCGCCAGGTCCACGTCGGTGACCGGGCGGCCCAGCAGCTCGTCGCGAACGCTGCCCCCCACCAGCCAGGCTGGCTCTCCGCGCAGAGCGGCGATCATCGCTCGTACAGCCTGCTCACCCGCGGCAGCAGGCCGGTCACCACCTCGTAGTTGATCGTGTCGAGTCGCTTCGCCACCTCTTCGCAGAGGATTCGCTCGTCGCCCTGGGAGCCGATCAGCACGCCGCTGTCGCCCACCTCCACGTCGGTGTCCGGTCCCAGGTCCACTGTCAGGTTGTCCATGCTGATGGTGCCGACCACCGGGTGGCGCCGCCCTCGGATCAGCACGTCGCAGTTGTTGGAGAGGGCCCGCCGCCAGCCGTCGCCGTAGCCGATCGGCAGCGCGCCGACCCAGGTGTCCTCCGACGCCTTCCAGCTGCGGCCGTAGCCGGCGCTGTCGCCGGCGCGGAACGGCTTCACCGCGGCCACCCACGACTCCAGCCGCAGAGCGGGCTCCAGCCTTCGCCCGGCCGGGTCCTCGCCATAGGGGTCGAGCCCGTAGACCGACACGCCGCAGCGCACCATGTCGAAGTGGGCGGCCGGCTCGCGCAGGGTGGCAGCGCTGTTGGCCGCGTGCACGGTGATGCCGGGATGCCGTCGCTTCAACTCTTCGGCAAACGGCGTGAAGCGCTCGAGCTGCGCCGGGAAGTGGTCGTCGCCCAGCTCGTCGGCGGTGGCGAAGTGGGTCATCGCGCCGGCCAGCTCGAGCCGCTCGTCGCCGGCCGCCAGCTCGGCCACAGCCAGCGCCTCCTCGGGATCCGCGGTGCCGAGCCGTCCCATGCCCGAGTCGAGCTTCACGTGCACGCGCGCCGGGGCTCCCGCGCCCGCCCGCTCCGCCACAGCGCGGGCGAAGCCCTCGCGCCACGCCACCACGTCGGCCCCCGCCTCCAGCGCCACGGCCAGCTCGTCAGGAGTCAGCGCGCCCATCACGAGCA
>DAIMGB010000211.1:0-1631 GCA_036724195.1 Thermoleophilaceae bacterium | reverse complement strand
GCCGCCGTGGCCACGGCCAACCAGGCCGCTCCACCGGCCACTGCGGCCTCGGCGGCGGGTACCGCGCCGTGCCCGTAGCCGTTCGCCTTCACGACCGCACACAGCAGCGTGGCCTCGGACAGCTCGCCGCGCAGGCGGGCGCAGTTGCGCTCGATCGCGCCCAGGTCCACGCGCGCGGTGGCGCGCTGGGGAGAGCTCATTCGTGGAGCCCCGCGGGCAGCGCCTCGATCACGTCGCCGGCAATCACGTGGTCGACGCCGTGGCGCCCGGCCGCGGCCCTGCCCGCCCGCGCGTGTGCGAGCGTGCCCAGCGCCGCGGCCTCGAACGGCCCGAGCCCCTTCGCCAGCAGCGCGCCGATCAGCCCGGAAAGCACGTCGCCGGTACCGGCCGTGGCCAGCGCGGGGGTGCCGCCGGAGCTCACGGCCACGGGTCCGCCGGGCGCCGCCACGAGCGTGTCGTCGCCCTTCAGCAGCACCACGGCGCCGCCGCGCTCGGCGGCCTCGCGCACGTGGCGCAGCCGGCGGCGCTCCACCTCCTCCGAGTCCACCCCCAGCAGGCGGCCCAGCTCGCCGGCGTGGGGCGTCAGCACCGTCGGCGCCTCCCGCCCGGCCAGCGACTCCAGCGCCTCCGCGTGCGCGTTCAGGCCGTCGGCGTCGATCAGCAGCGGGATCTTGACTGCCTGGGCCACGCGCCGGGCGAACTCGCTCGCGCCGTCAGAGCGCCCGATGCCCGGCCCAAGCACGACGGCTCCCGCGCGCTCGGCCATCTCCTCCACAACCTCGAGCCCGTCTGGGGTGTGCGCGCCGTCGTCGTCGGGCAGGCCGCGGCTCATCTGCTCGAGCAGGCGCATGTCCATGGCCGGCTGCACCGGGCCGGGCACGGCCACCTGCACGTAGCCGGCGCCGCTGCGGGCGGCCGACAGCGCGGCCATCGCCGGCGCGCCCGTCAGCCCCATCGAGCCGCCCACCACGACCACGACGCCCGACTGGAACTTCGAACTCGAGCGTTCGCGCGGCGGGTACAGCTCGAGCACGCGCTCGGCGATCAGCCCGGCGCCCTCGGGCGCGGGCGCGCCGCGCGGGATGCCGATCTCCACCACCTCCACCACACCGGCGTGCTCGGCCCCGGGCATCACGTGCAAGCCCAGCTTCGAGCCGTGGAAGCTGGCCGTGACCTCGGCCCTCACCGCCTCGCCCTCCACCTCGCCGGTCGAGGCGTTGACCCCCGAGGGCACGTCGCAGGCCACCACGGGAGCGTCCTGGGCGTTGATCGCGGCGATCGCGCCGGCCACCGGCTCGCGCGGCTCGCCCTCGAAGCCCGTGCCGAGCAGCGCGTCCACCACGGCGCCCGAGCCCATGAGCGCCTCGGCCTCGAACGGCCGTGGCGCCTCGCCGGGCAGGCGCTCCAGGTTCGCCCGCGCGTCGCCCTGCAGCTCGTCGAGTGGGGCGATCGCCAGCACGTCGGCCTCGCGGCCCTCGTCGCGCAGCAGCCGCGCGGCCACCAGCCCGTCGCCGCCGTTGTTGCCCTTGCCGACGACCACGCGAATCGACCCGTCGTGCGCGGCCGCAGCTGTAACCCGCGCCAGGCCGGCGCCGGCGCGCTCCATCAGGTCGAGCGACGGCACGCCCTGC
>DAIMGB010000210.1:2166-4535 GCA_036724195.1 Thermoleophilaceae bacterium | reverse complement strand
AGCGCGCACTGTGCCCCGAACGAGCCCCGGCGCCTTCCCGCCCGCACCCGCCGGGGGTCGCGGTTGTGCGCCAGGGCGTGGAGCTGGCGGCCGGCCGCCTTGCCCAGCAGCGACACCAGCGCGGGCTCGGCCAGTCGCGCCACCTGGCCGACGGTGGTGATGCCGCGCTCGTGCAGCCGCCTTGCGGTGGCGGGGCCCACGCCCCAGAGCCGCTCGACCTCGAGCGGGTGCAGGAAGTCGAGCTCGCGGCCGGGCGCCACCACCAGCAGTCCGTCGGGCTTTGCCACTCCGCTGGCGACCTTGGCAAGGAACTTGGTCCTGGCCACGCCGACCGTGATCGGCAGCCCGACTTCCGCCCGCACCCGGCGCCGCAGCGTCCGGGCGATCTCGGGCGGCGAGCCGGAGATCCGCTCGAGCCCGCGGACGTCGAGGAAGGCCTCGTCGATCGACAGCCCCTCGACAAGCGGCGCGGTGTCGGCGAACACTTCGAAGACGGCCTTGCTCGCCTCCACGTACGCGCCGAAGTCCGGCTCGGCCACAACGAGGTGGGGGCAGAGCGTGCGCGCGCGCCGGCCGCCCATCGCCGAGTGGATCCCATAGGCGCGCGCCTCGTAGCTGGCCGCGAGCACAACGCCGCCGCCCACGACCACCGGCTTCCCGCGCAGAGCCGGGTCGTCGCGCTGGGCCACCGAGGCGAAGAACGCGTCCAGGTCGGCGTGCAGGATGGTGGCCTCACTCGACACGAACACATGTTCGCATAGGTGGATGGGTTTGCCGAGCCCTTGCCCGTGGTAGCTTCGCCCCGTGGCGGACGCTCGGGCGTGGCCCGACCCGGTATCGAGGAAGACACGCAAGACCGGCGCGCGAATCGCCGGCCTGAAGGCCACCGATTCGGTCTGTCCCTACTGCGCCGTCGGCTGCGGCCAGGTCGTGTACACGCGCGACGGCGAGCTCGTGGACATCGAGGGGGACCCGCGCTCGCCGATCAACCAGGGCACGCTCTGCCCCAAGGGCGCCGCGTCGCGCCAGCTGGTCGACCAGCCCGGCCGGATCACGACGGTCAAGTACCGCCGCCCGGGTGGCACCGACTGGGAGGAGATCGAGCTCCACCAGGCGATGGACATGATCGCCGACCGGCTCGTGAAGACGCGCGAGGACACCTTCGAGGAGCGTGACGAGGACGGGCGCAAGGTGGACCACACGCTCGGCTTCGCGCACCTCGGCGGCGCCACGCTCGACAACGAGGAGAACTACCTGATCAAGAAGCTCTTCACCGCGATGGGCGCGGTGCAGATCGAGAACCAGGCCCGCATATGACACTCCTCCACGGTCCCCGGTCTGGGGACCTCGTTCGGGCGCGGCGGCGCCACCGACTTCCTGCAGGACCTACAGCACGCTGACTGCATCCTCATCGAGGGCTCGTCGATGGCCGAGGCGCACCCCGTGGGCTTCCGCTGGGTGATGAAGGCCAAGGAGCGCGGCGCCAAGATCATCCACGTGGACCCGCGCTACTCGCGCACGAGCGCGATGGCGGACAAGCACGTGCCGATCCGCGCCGGCACGGACATCGCCTTCTTGGGCGGGCTGATCCGCTACGTGCTCGACACCGAGTCGTACTTCAAGGAGTACGTCCTGAGCTACACGAATGCCGCGACGCTCATCTCGGAGGAGTTCGCGGACACCGAGGACCTCGATGGGCTGTTCTCAGGCTACGACGCCGACACGGGCACCTACGACCGCACCAAGTGGATGTACGAGGGCGGCGAGGTGGCCTCGGCGGCCGGGCAGCGCGAGCACACCACGCAGGCCTTCGACGAGAAGACCGGCGCCGGGATGCTCACCGGGGACGTGCGCAGCGACGAGACGCTCGAGCACCCGCGCACCGTCTTCCGCCTCCTGATGAAGCACTACGCGCGCTACACGCCGGAGATGGTCGAGCGGGTTTGCGGGATCTCGAAGGAGGACTTCCTCGAGGTGGCACGCGCGCTGGTGGCCAACTCGGGCCGCGAGCGCACCACGGCCTTCTGCTACGCCGTGGGCTGGACCCAGCACACGGTGGGCGCGCAGATGATCCGCGCCGCGTCGGTGCTGCAGCTGCTGCTCGGGAACATCGGCCGGCCGGGCGGCGGCATCCTGGCCCTGCGCGGGCATGCCTCGATCCAGGGCTCCACGGACATCCCCACGCTGTACGACCTGATGCCCGGCTACCTGCCGATGCCGAAGGTCTCGGAGAACGACCAGAGCCTGCACGAGTACTGCGAGGGCAGCGGCTCCAAGCGCGGCTGGTGGTCGCACTTCGACAAGTACATCGTCTCGCTGCTGAAGGCCTGGTTCGGCGACGCCGCCACCGAGGAGAACGACTACGGCTT
>DAIMGB010000210.1:0-2156 GCA_036724195.1 Thermoleophilaceae bacterium | reverse complement strand
CCCAGCACGCAGGCCTGCAGCGCCGCGCGCTCGCGTCGCTGAAGTGGCTCGTGGTGCGCGACCTGTCCGAGCTCGAGACCGCCACCTTCTGGCGCGACGCCCCCGAGGTGCGCTCCGGCGAGCTGAGGACGGAGGACATCCAGACCGAGGTCTTCCTGATGCCCGCGGCCAGCCACATCGAGAAGGAGGGCACCTTCACGAACACGCAGCGGCTGCTGCAGTGGCGCGACAAGGCGCTCGAGCCGCCGGGCGACTGCCGCTCCGAGCTGTGGTTCATGCACCACCTCGGCAAGCGCGTGAAGGCCCACTACGAGAACTCGATCCGGGAGCGCGACTGGCCGGTCGTGAACCTGACCTGGAACCTGGAGGAGCACGGCGAGACCGAGGAGCCCTCGGGCGACGAGGTGCTGCGCGAGGTGAACGGCAACACGGTGGCCGACGGCGAGCTGCTGAGCGGCTTCACCGACCTGAAGAACGACGGCTCGACCGCCTGCGGCTGCTGGATCTACTCCGGCGTCTACAAGGACGGTGTGAACCAGGCCCGCCGGCGCAAGGCGGGCGACCTCGACGCCCCCGGCGGCTGGGTGTCGCCGGAGTGGGGCTGGGCCTGGCCCGCGAACCGGCGCATTCTCTACAACCGCGCCTCCGCCGATCCCCAGGGACGGCCCTGGTCAGAGCGAAAGCGCTACGTCTGGTGGGACGAGAAGGAACGCAAGTGGACCGGCTACGACGTGCCGGACTTCCCCGTGGACAAGGAGCCCGGCTACGTGGCACCCGACGACGCGGAGGGCATGGACGCGATCTCGGGCAGCGACCCCTTCATCATGATGGCCGACGGCCGCGGCTGGCTCTACTCGCCCAGCGGGATGCTCGACGGGCCGATGCCGACCCACTACGAGCCGGTCGAGTCGCCGGTGGACAACCTGCTCTACCCGGAGGTGCGGGCCAACCCGACCACGCTGTCGTGGAACCGCCCCGACAACCCCTACAACGTGGCCGGTGACCCGCGCTACCCGCTCGTGGCCACCACCTTCCGCCTCACCGAGCACCACACGGCGGGCGCGATGAGCCGCAACCTGCCCTGGCTGGCCGAGTTGCAGCCCGAGATGTTCGTCGAGCTCGACCCCATCCTCGCCCGCGACCGCGGCATCGAGGACGGCGCCTGGATGACCGTGATGACCGAGCGGGCCGAGATCGAGGCGAAGGCCAGGGTCACCGACCGGATGCGGCCGCTGAAGGTGGAGGGGCGCATGCTGCACCAGGTGGCGCTGCCCTGGCACTGGGGCTTCTCCGGGCCGTTGCCCGGTGACTCAGCGAACGACCTGGGCGCGCTGGCCGCTGACCCGAACGTGTCGATCCAGGAGTCGAAGGCGTTCTCGTGCGACGTGCGCGCGGGCCGCCGCGAGGGGGAGACCACAGAGCGGCTGAGCGGAGCGAGGCCATGAGCGAGGTCATGAGCGAGCGGCTCGGCTTCTTCACCGACACCACGGTCTGCATCGGCTGCAAGGCCTGCGAGGTGGCCTGCAAGCAGTGGAACGACCTGCCCTCCGACGGCGGCGAGCTGCGCGCGGGCGGCTCCTACGACAACACCAAGGAGCTGTCGGCCAGCACCTGGCGCCACGTCCGCTTCGTCGAGCTGCTCGAGCCTGGCGGCGGGAACATGCCCTCTTTGCCTGCCGGAGGCTCGCCGCTGCCGGCCGCCACCCCCGAGCTGCCCTCGGGTCACGACGACGTGGACCTGCTCGAGTGGGCCGAGAGCGCGGGCGGCGACCGCTGGCTGTTCATGTCCGACGTCTGCAAGCACTGCACCAACGCCGGTTGCCTTGACGCCTGCCCGACGGGGGCGATCTTCCGCTCGGAGTTCGACACCGTGGTCGTGCAGGCCGACGTCTGCAACGGCTGCGGCTACTGCATCCCCGCGTGCCCGTTCGGCGTGATCGACCGCGACCCCGAGGACGGCCGCGCCGCCAAGTGCACGCTCTGCTACGACCGGCTCCAGGACGGCCTCGAGCCGGCCTGCGCCAAGTCCTGCCCGACCGACTCGATCCAGTTCGGGCCCTACGACCAGCTGGTCGAGCGGGCGAAGGGGAGGGTGACCGCGCTGCACGAGCGGGGCATCGACACGGCCTACCTCTATGGCGCCGGCGACACCCCTG
>DAIMGB010000209.1:0-4535 GCA_036724195.1 Thermoleophilaceae bacterium | reverse complement strand
CCGCAAGGCCTCGCGCGTGGTCGGCGACGTGATGGGGCAGTTCCACCCGCACGGCGACCAGGCGATCTACGACACGCTGGTGCGCCTCGGCCAGAACTTCGCCATGCGCTACCCGCTGATCCAGCCGCAGGGCAACTTCGGCTCGATCGACAACGACCCGCCGGCTGCCATGCGCTACACGGAGGCCCGGCTCGCGCGGCTGGCCACCGAGATGCTGCGCGACATCGATGCCGACACCGTCGACTTCACGGCGAACTACGACGAGTCGCGCCTCGAGCCGCTGGTGCTGCCGGCGCGCTTCCCGAACCTGCTCGTGAACGGCGCCTCCGGCATCGCGGTCGGCATGGCCACCAACATCCCGCCGCACAACCTCAACGAGGCCATCGACGCCACGGTCGCCTACATCGACGACCCGGACATCGACTACATCGGCCTGATGAAGCACG
The DNA here is from genome assembly GCA_036724195.1 of Thermoleophilaceae bacterium. Taxonomy (GTDB): domain Bacteria; phylum Actinomycetota; class Thermoleophilia; order Solirubrobacterales; family Thermoleophilaceae; genus DATACN01. Next base: position 4,089 of record DAIMGB010000209.1, on the reverse strand, counting down.
TCAAGGGACCGGACTTCCCCACCGGCGGCACGATCGTCGGCTACCAGGGCATCAAGGACGCCTACGAGACCGGCCGCGGCCGCGTGATCATCCGGGCCAAGGCCCACGTCGAGCCGCTGCGCCAGGGCAAGGAGGCGATCATCGTCACCGAGATGCCCTACCAGGTCACCAAGGGTGACGGCCGCAACGACGGCGGAGGGCTGATCAAGAAGATCGCCGAGTCGGTTCAGACCGGCAAGATCAAGGAGATCTCAGACCTGCGCGACGAGTCGGACCGCTCCGGCATCCGCCTGGTCATCGAGCTGAAGCGCGACGTGATTCCGAAGGTCGTGCTGAACAAGCTCTACAAGCACACACAGCTGCAGACCACCTTCGGCGTGAACATGGTCGCGCTCGTTGACGGCGTGCCGCGCACGATGGGGCTGCTGCCGCTGGTCAAGAACTACGTGGACCACCAGCGCGAGGTCGTCGTGCGGCGCACCAAGCACGAGCTGCGCCAGCGCGAGGCCAGGCTGCACATCCTCGAGGGCCTGCTCATCGCGATCTCGGACATCGACGCGGTGATCGAGCTGATCCGCGGGTCGCGCGACCCCGACGCCGCGCGCGACGGCCTGATCGAGCGCTTCGAGCTGTCGCGCATCCAGGCCCAGGCGATCCTTGACCTGCGGCTCCAGCGCCTGACCGCGCTCGAGGCGGACAAGATCAAGCAGGAGCACGCCGACACGCTCGAGCGGATCAAGGAGCTGCGCGACATCCTCGGCGACGAGGAGCGCGTTAAGAGCGTGATCAAGGAGGAGCTGGCCGAGATCAAGGCCACCTACGGCGACGAGCGCCGCACGGAGATCACGCACTCCGAGGACGACACGGACATCGAGGACCTGATCGCCGACCAGCAGATGGTCATCGCGATCACCAAGTCGGGCTACATCAAGTCCCTGCCGCTCGCCACCTACCGCAGCCAGAAGCGGGGCGGCGTGGGCGTGACGGGCATGGACATGAAGGACGAGGACTACATCGAGCACCTCTTCGTCTGCTCGACCCACGACTACCTGCTGTTCTTCACGAACCGCGGCAAGATCTACCGCCAGAAGGTGTACGAGCTGCCGGAGGCCTCGCGCACCGCGAAGGGGCGCGCGCTCGTGAACGTGCTGCCGCTGCGCGACGGCGAGTTCGTGCGCGCGGTGCTGTCCACGCGCGACTTCACCGAGGGCAAGTACCTCGTCTTCGCCACCCGCAAGGGGCAGATCAAGAAGACCGAGTTCCTCGACTACAACACGCCGATCAAGGCGGACGGCATCATCGCGATCAAGATCCGCGACGACGACGAGCTCGTGGCCGTCAGGCGCACCAGCGGCGACGACGACATCATCATGGTGTCCCACTCGGGCCAGGCCGCGCGCTTCTCCGAGAAGGACGCGCGGCCGATGGGCCGCGACACCGGCGGCGTGCGCGGCATGAACGTCTCGCGCGGCGACAACTACGTGCTCGCGATGGACGTCGTGCGGCCCGACACCGAGCTGCTCGTGGTCACCGACAACGGCTACGGCAAGCGCACGGACATCGAGGAGTACCCGCGCAAGGGCCGCGGCGCGATGGGCGTGAAGACCGCCAGCCTTACCGAGAAGAAGGGCGGCCTGGCGGGCGCGCTGATCGTGCGCGAGCACCAGGAGCTCGTGTTCATCTCGCAGCACGGCATGGTCCAGCGCACCGCGGTGCGCGGCATCTCCAAGCAGGGCCGGCCGGCCCAGGGCGTGCGCGTGATGAACCTGCGCGAGGACGACCAGGTCAGCGCCGTCGCGCTCGTCATCGAGCAGTCCGCCGCCACCGCCGCCATCGTGGAGGAAGGGCCGGAGGACGGCCCCGAGGAGCTGTCGGCCGACGGCTCGGCGATGCCCGAGGACGACGCCTGATCCAAGCCCGGCCGCCGGGTCTGCTTCAATTCGCGGACCAGGGAAAGGAGGTGGTCCGAGCTTGATACACAGACGTTTTGGGACCCTGGAGGTGTCCGGCCGCTAGACCCGAGCTGGGCCCCGTCTGAGCGGAGTCCAACCCGAGACACCGTCGGCCACGCGGGCTGGGAATGGTCCCTTCAGCCCAGGCGCAGTCGCCTGAGACGCACGGCCGATCAGGTCCAGCAGCTATTGAGCGAGGGGCGTCCCATCGGGGCGCCCCTCGTCAGTTCAGGCTGCTGAAGGTCTTGCCGAACACGGTGCGGTGGTCCTTGGCCTCGGTCAGGGTCCACAGCTGGGTCGTCGTGGCGTACAGGCCCTCCGGGCCGGCGCCCCACTTGTTCACCTTCGCCTTCTTGCTGGGTTTGCCGTGGTAGAGGAGCCCGCGCGGGCCCTGGGTCGAGGACACGTAGACCTGGCCGTGGTTGGTGATCACGCCCTGGAGCTGGTCGAAGCCCGTCTTCCACGCCTGGGAGGCGGCCTGGCCTGCGAGCAGCTTCGACTTGGGGCCGATCCGCCAGCGGGCGATCCGGGTGACCGGGTCGTGGTTCTCGTAGACCTGGTACTCACCGGCGACGATCGCGGGCTTCTTCGGGTTCGAGCGGTCCAGCGCGAGCGCCGAGAACTTCAGTCCGCCCTGGCGCTGGTAGTGCCCGATCTGCGGCAGCAGGTAGCGGTAGTTGCCGGTTGTCCCCAGCCGGCTGTCCGGTACGCGCAGCGTTCGCGTCAGGTCGAAGACGCGCACGCCGTTGTTGGTGTCTGCCATGTAGAGATACTTGCCCACCCAGGCGACGCCGCCGGCGTGGACCTTCACCTGGGCGAAGCTCTGTCCGCCCTTGGGCACTACCGCCAAGCCGAACCGGTACTCGCCGTGTGCGCCCTCGCCGCGGTTCACGAAGGAGATCCGGACTCCCTGCTCGCCTCCGCTCTTGCCCTTGTACCAGCTGATCGCCTGCACGCCGTTGCCGTTGCCGGTGATGCCCTGCGGGGTCCAGTAGTCCACCGAGTTGTCGCCGCTCTCCCAGCTGTAGCCGAAGGCTCCGTTGGGTCTCAGGCCGGGCATCAGCGGGGTGTTCACGCGGTTGGTGTCGCCGAGCAGCGCGTTGAGGCCCACGCGGGGGTAGGCCTGGGCGAGCTGGCTGATCCTCCGCTTGGTCGCCTTGCCGAAGCCGTGCTTCACGAGCTTGAACTGCTGTGCGGGGATCGGCGTGAAGGTCTTTGCTTTCGCGCCGGCGGGCGCGAGCAGGAGCATGACGAGGCCGGCGGTGAGTGCTGCGAGCTTGGCGGTCACTCAGGGGGTCGTCGTGGTGTCTGTGCCAGCGCCGCCGCTGCCGGCGTTGTTCTGCTGCTGGTTCTCCACGGCGGCCACGCGCTTCTTCAGGTCGTCGAGGTCGGTGCGCACGGCCTTCAGGTCCTTACGCGTGCTGTCGCTGCGGTTCTCCACCGTCTTCAGCCGGTCCTGGAGCTTCGACACGTCGTTGGAGCTGGGCGCCGACTTGAGCTTCTGCTCGAGCGCGTGGATGCGCTGGTCGAGGTCCCGCTGCACGCCTGTGAGCTGCGTGCCGGTCACGGCGCCCGGCGAGCGCTTGGGCTGGTCGTTGTTGTTTGCCGAGAGCAGCGCGATGATGGCGATGGCGCTGGCGGCCACGGCCCAGACGCCGGCCACCACGAGCCAGCGCCGCAGCGAGCGCAGCTCGCCGACCGTCGCCGGGGCTGCGTCGTCGATCGGCTCAGGCCCCCGCGGCGGCTCAGGCTGCGACAAGGTATTGCTCCCACGCGGCTGGAATGGTGGGCGCTGCCACGTGGATGAAGATCGTGGAGCTCGGGGCGCGCGGGGCTCGCACGGGGACCATGTTGGCCTGTCGCGGCAGGCGGTCGCCCTTTCGGCGGTTGCACGGGGCGCAGCAGGTCACGATGTTGTCCCAGCTCGAGCCGCCGCCCTTGGAGCGCGGGATCACGTGGTCCACGGTCAGGCTGCCGCGCTCGTGCCCGCAGTACTGGCAGGTCCAGCGGTCGCGCGCGAACACCGCGCGGCGGGTGATCTTGCGCCGATGCGTGTCGCGCGGGATCTTCACGAAGCTGACCAGCCGGATGACCGCGGGGCGCGGCATGGCGGTGTGCTCGGAGCGCAGCTCCCACG
>DAIMGB010000208.1:4161-4546 GCA_036724195.1 Thermoleophilaceae bacterium | reverse complement strand
ACGTCAGGGGCCAGGAGGACGCCAAGCGGGCGCTCGAGATAGCCGCGGCCGGCGGCCACAACGTGCTCATGGTGGGTCCTCCAGGCTCCGGCAAGACGATGTTGGCGCGGCGCTTGCCGGGCATCCTGCCGCCCCCGACCCTGGAGGAAGCGCTCGAGATCACGCAGATAGAGAGCGCCGGCGGCCTCGGCGACGGCCGCCTGGCCGGCGAGCGGCCGTTCCGCGCTCCCCACCACACGACCTCTCCGCAGGGGCTCGTGGGCGGCGGCGTCGGCCCGCGCCCGGGCGAGATCACGCTGGCCCACCCCAGAGTGCGCTGAGAACCCTAGGACGGTCCCGGCGCGGTGATCGGCGACCTGCGGATTTTAGCCGCTCCTAACGACGG
>DAIMGB010000208.1:0-4151 GCA_036724195.1 Thermoleophilaceae bacterium | reverse complement strand
GCCTTTCGATTCAAGGCACCTACCGTAACACTCGGGCACCGCGGCGTGCTCTTCCTCGACGAGCTGGCCGAGTTCGCCCGCGACGCGCTCGATTCGCTTCGCCAGCCGCTCGAGGACGGGAGCGTGCAGGTCATGCGCCGGCAGCGCTCGGTGGAGTTCCCAGCCCGGGCGATGCTGGTGGCGGCCTGCAACCCATGTCCCTGCGCGAAGCCGGCGGAGCGCTGCAGCTGCGGTCCGCTCGAGCGCGGCCGCTATGCCAGGCGGCTGAGCGGGCCGCTGCTCGACCGCATCGACCTCGCCTGCCAGGTCGACTCGGTGCCGCTCGTGGAGCTGGTCAAGGGGCGCTCCCGGGGGCGCGACTCCCGTGCAATACGGGGCGCGGTCGTGGCGGCGAGGGAGCGCCAGCGCGCGCGGCTCGCCGGCAGCGAGGCCAGTTGCAACGGAGAGATGGACGCGCGGCTCACGAGGCGCGTGGTGAAGATCGACGCCGAGGTGCGCGGCCGGCTGCTGGCTGTGGCGGCCAGGCAGCTGCTCAGCGGCCGCGGCCACGACCGGGTGCTGCGGGTCGCGCGCACGATCGCCGACCTCGACGGCCGTGAGCGGGTGCGCGGCGGCGACGTGGACGAGGCGCTCGGCTACCGCGTGGCGGGGTGGGACGAGCTGGCGGCATGAGCGCCTGCGACGCCTGCCTCCGCCGCGGTCGGCTGCTGGGGCTGCTCGCGCCGCGGATCGCGGGGCTGCTCGACAGGCCGGGATCGCGCTCGGCGGGGATCCTCGCGCTGTCCGACGCGGAGCTGATCGATGCGGTGGCGGGCGAGGCCGTCGAGGAGGTCCACGACCGGATGGCGGAGTTCCACGCCGAGAGCGAGCGGGCTGAGCTCGTCGAGCACGGCATCGGGGTGGTCTGTCGCCACCGGCCCGGCTTTCCGTCGCAGCTCGGCGACCTGCACGACCCGCCGACGGCCCTGTTCGCCATGGGCGAGCTGCCGGAGCTCGACCGGGCGGTGGCCATCGTCGGCTCGCGCTCGGCCTCCCCGTACGGCCTGGAGGTGGCATACGAGCTCGGACGCGGGCTCGGCGCGGCCGGCGTCACGGTGGTCAGCGGGTTGGCGCTCGGCATCGACGCCGCGGCGCACCGCGGCTGCCTCGACGGCGGCGGCCGCGGGATCGCCGTGCTGGCCGGTGGACCGGACGTGATCTACCCGCGCCAGAACGGGCGCCTCTACGAGCGGATCGCCGCGAAGGGCGGGGTGATCTCCGAGCTGCCGCCCGGCACGCGCCCCTACCGCTGGAGCTTCCCCGCGCGCAACCGCATCATGGCCGGGCTGTCAGAGCTGACCGTGCTCGTCGAGGCTGCCGATCCGTCCGGCTCGCTGATCACGGCGGAGTTCGCGCGCGACATCGGCAGGGCGGTGGGGGCGGTGCCCGGCAGGGTCACGTCGCGCTTCGCGGCCGGCACGAACGGCCTCCTGCGCGACGGCGCCATCCCGATCACAGGCGCGCAGGACGTGCTCGACGAGCTGTTCGGCGCGGGCGCACTCGAGCTGGCGAGCGCGCTATTGCCGAGCGACCCGGCGCTGCAAGCGGTGCTCGAGGGCATCGAGTCCGGGCGCAACCTGGGCGAACTGGCGGCCGCGGCCGGCCTGAGCGTGCGCGAGGCCCGCGCCGCGCTCGCCCGGCTGGAGGCCGACGGGCTGGTGAAGCGCTCGGGGCTGGGCTCCTACGAGCGAGCGGCCGGGCGGTAGCCGGTGCCTATCCTGCGCCACCATGGCCGCGCCGCTTCCAAGGTTGCTCACCATCGCCGGGTCCGACTCCGGCGGGGGCGCCGGCATCCAGGCGGATCTCAAGGCGTTCGCGAAGGCCGGCGCCCACGGGATGAGCGCGATCACCGCGGTCACCGCGCAGAGCACGGCGGCCGTGAACGCCGTCTATCCGCTGCCGCCGGAGGCGATCGTCGAGCAGGTGCGGGCGGTTGCGGGGGACATCGGGGTGGACGCGGTGAAGATCGGCATGGTCGGCAATGCGGAGGCCATCGAGGCGGTGGCGGCGGCGCTGGAGCTGGTGGGGGACGTGCCGATTGTGCTCGACCCGGTGATGGTGGCCGAGAGCGGCGCGCGGCTGCTCGACGAGGAGGCCGTCCAGGCGCTGCGCGACGAGCTGGTCCCGCGGGCCACGGTCGTGACCCCGAACCTGGCCGAGGCCGCGGCGCTCACGGGCCGCGACGCCTCGGACGATCCCGAGGAGCTCGCCCGCGCGGTGCACGCGCTCGGGCCGAAGGCCGTGGTGGTCACGGGCGGCCACCGCGAAGACGCCACAGACGTGTTCTTCGACGGCGAGCGGATCGAGCTGATCCCGGGCGAGCGTCAGCCCCGCGGGGCGGCCCACGGCTCGGGCTGCACGCACTCCTCGACGCTGGCGGCAGCGCTGGCCGCGGGCGCCGAGCCGCTGGAGGCGGCACGGCATGCAAAGCGAGTAGCCGAGGCGGCCGTGCGCGACGGCCTGCGCGAGCTGGGCCAGGGCGCGGGCCCGGTCGACGTGCTCGGCCTGAGGGCGAGGGCCGGGGGCCGCTAGAGCCGCACGCCCTGCTCGGCCAGCCACTGCGTCACCAGCTCCGGCGGCTTGCCGTGGTACTCGTCGCGGGCGGCCTGCTGGAGCAGTCGCGCCGGATCGGCGTTCAGCTCGTCGCGGCGATGGGCGAGGTGCAGGATCAGCGCGGACATCATCGTCACGGCCGGGTCCTCCTCCTGGGGATCCACGCGGCCTACGAGTTCCGCCAGCTCGGTCTCCAGGCGGGGAACGTCGGCGCTGACCGGCTCGTCGCGATCCTGGAGGTGCTCGACCAGGTAGGCGACGCCATCGTTGCCGCCAAGCGGGTCCACGACGTCAGCCGCGCGGTTGACGACCTCCGAGAGCGTTGCTGGCTGCGGCTCCGTCGGCACCTCTTGGCGCCTACCCACCCCTGTCGAGGCCAAACGCATGACATAATCACGCCCCTGTGATCCGCTTCCTGCGCATGAAGCCCGGGCATGGCGAGCTGCTCCTGGCGGAGGGCGACCGCCGGGTGCGCGAGGACGAGGAGCGACTGGTGGAGGAGTTCCGGCGCCAGCTCGACGAAGGCATGTGGGCCGCGGTGCCCACGGTCAACTCCGGCAGCGGCCGCCGCGAGGCGCAGATGATCAGGGAGTACGGCGAGATCCCAGCCGGGGCGGAGCGCGTGATCTTCTTCCCGCGCGCCTCGGGCGGCTGAGGCAGGAACTTGCTGCTCGCGCTGCTCGCCCTCTCGCTGATAGCACTGGCCCTCGCGGCCCCGATGCTCGCGCGTGAGGCGCGGCGCTGGCGCAAGCAGCGCTCCGACCGGCGCGCCGCCGCCGAGAACATCCTCGACGTGCCCTTCTACGACCCGGGCCGCGAGCGCCGCGCCGAGGGGCGCGCCCGCGAGCTGCTGCGCTCCTGCGTGAACGACGAGGAGTGGGGCATGTACCGCGACCTCGGCTTCATCCGCGTGGAGGGACGCCACGCCCGCCGCGCAGCCGACGGCCGCAAGACCCGCGCCCCCTATGCCTACCTGGTCTACCCCCACAAGCCGATCGTGGCGTACGTGCCCGAGACGGGCCAGCTCCTCAGCGAGTACTGCGTGGAGTTCCCGGACCTGGGCGGCGCCAGCGGCGGCCGCACCCGCCTGCCCGCGTCGGACGACGTGCTCGCCAAGTGGATGGCCCTCACCTCCGACGAGGCGAGGGTGATTCGCCGGGCCAACATGCACCTGGTCGGGCGCCAGCTCGATCCCGCGCGCCTGCGCAGGGACCTCTGGCGCCTCGCCGAGTGGGAGCGCCGCCGGGCCGGCGGCGCGGTCAGCCGCAGCAGTCGGTGACCGACGACACTCGCCGCCGCAGCCGGGCGATCCTCGATGGCCCGGACCGCGCCGCCGCGCGCGCCTACCTGAAGGGCATCGGCTACGACGACGACGCGCTGCAGCGCCCGATCGTCGGCGTCGCGAACACCTGGACCGAGACGATGCCCTGCAACTTCCACCTGCGGCGGCTCGCCGAGAAGGTGAAGGAGGGCGTGCGGGCCGCCGGCGCCACCCCGATGGAGTTCAACACCGTGGCGATCTCGGACGGGATCACTATGGGCACCGAGGGCATGAAGAC
>DAIMGB010000207.1:3232-4557 GCA_036724195.1 Thermoleophilaceae bacterium | reverse complement strand
GGTGAATGGCCACGCTGGTGGCCAGCAGCAGCATGACCGCCTGCCAGGCACGGCGCTTTCGCCGCCGCAGGGCGTGCGACAGCATGAGCAGCAGCAGGCCGATGATGACGTCGGCGGTGCGGGTGAGATTCGACAGCGTGCCCGGCGCGATCTCGGAGAACCGGACCATCGGGTGCTGGATATGCCGGTACAGGCCGAGCAGGCCGCCCTGCGCGAGGTCTGGGAGGAGACCGGCTTCCACGCCCGGCTGGGTCGCGAGCTGCCCTCGACCAGCTACATCGACCACAAGGATCGCCCCAAGCGCGTGCGCTACTGGCTCATGGAGCCGGAGTCGGGTGAGTTTGCCCCCAACGACGAGGTCGACGATCTGCGCTGGCTCACGCCGGACGAGGCCCGGGCGTTGCTCACGCACGACCGCGACAGCGAGCTCTTGCGGGACGTGTCCATCTAGAAGTCCCGGCTGTGGTACTCATGGCGGGTGCGGCGATTCGTGCTGGTGGGGGTGGCGGTGCTGGGACTGGCTCTGGGCGGCTACGCGCTGGCCCAGGGCTCGAAGAGCAGCGGCCGCATCGGGCCGTCCAACAAGGTCCAGCCGAGCGGGCGCAAGCTCACGCCGGATGGGAAGCGCACTCACATCGGCAATCACCCCGGCGGGGGTGCGCTGACCCCGAACGGCCGCTTCTACTGGACGCTCTCGGCCGGTCGCGGGCGCAACGACGTGCGCATCGTCCGCGTGGTCCCGCGCACGAGCTGCCATAGGCCGCGCAAGCCGCGGCGCCGGGCGGGCAAGGCCGCGGCGCGCCGCTACCGGGTGCGCGCGAAGCGCTACCGCAGGTGCCGCAAGAAGGCTGCGCGCGAGGTGGGCAAGGTCGTCCAGAGGATCCAGATGCCCGGCCTGTCGGGCGGCATGGCGATGGCACCCGACGGGCGCACCGCGTACGTGTCCGGCCTGCCGGAGTCGAAGCACGTCGACCAGATGAGCCCGCTCGCCACGCCCGGCAAGGAGGGGGACCTGGTCCACGTGCTTCGCTACAACCGCCGGACCGGCAGGGCCACGCGGGCGGGCACGATCCCGCTGCCGGCCCCATCCGACGCACCTGTGCCCCAGGAGTTCCCGCCGCGCTCACCGGCCTCGAAGCGCCAGTCCTGGCCCCGCGACCTGGCCGTGTCCCGCGACGGCAGGACGCTGGTAGCGGCGCTCAACCTGGCCGACCGCGCCGCGATCGTGGACACCGGCACGCGCAAGGTCCGCTACGTGAAGGCCGGCAGCTACCCCTACGGCGCGGCGGTCACGCGCGACGGCAAGCTCGGCCTCGTCTCCAACG
>DAIMGB010000207.1:0-3222 GCA_036724195.1 Thermoleophilaceae bacterium | reverse complement strand
TCGATGCCCGCGTCCGCGGGACCGTCCAGGGCGTCGGCTTCCGCTGGTTCGTCACTCGGGTGGCCGCCGGTCTGGGCCTGACCGGTTGGGTCGCCAACGAGGCCGACGGCACGGTCTCGGTCATCGACCTGAAGGCGGGCACCAAGCTGCGCGACATCCAGGTCGGGCCGCACCTCTCCCATCCAGAGGGAATCGCCGTCGACCCGAAGCTCCCACGCGCGTACGTCGCCGTGACCCACCAGGACCTGATCGCGGTGATCGACCTGAAGGCCATGAAGGTGGAGCGCACGCTCTCGGTCGAGCGGCCCCAGGGGATCGGCACCGCTCCCGTGGACGTGAGCGTCACACGCGACGGCTGCTTCCTCATGAGCGCGGACTCCGGCGAGGACGCGCTGGCGATGTTCGCGCTCCCGAACCGGCGCGGGCGCACGTGCGTGAACCAGCCGAGGCCGAAGCGGGGGAAGCGCGCACGGCCGCGCGCCCGGGCCAGCGCGAACCTCCGCGCCATGCTCGGAAGGATCAAGCGGCGCTCGAAGGCCTGGGCACTGGCCGGGCGGGTGCCGGTGGCCTCCTATCCCGTCGACGTGGATGCCACTCCCAAGCGCAAGAAGCTCGTCTGGATCGCGGCCAAGGGGGTCGGCGTAGGGCCGAACCCAAACGGCCCCAACCCCAACTCCCCGAACGACTCCGACGACCACATCAACACGTTCGGATATCTGCCCTCGATCGTGACGGGCCAGTCGGGTATCGCGACCTTCCCGACCAACTCCGCGCTCAAGAAGCTCACGCCGAAGGCTTCGCGCCAGATCCGGCCCTCGAACGCGGAGCGGCCGCCGGCCGGCACGCCGATCAGGACCGGGGGCCCGATCAAGCACGTCTTCTACGTGGTGCGCGAGAACCGCAGCTACGACCAGGTCATGGGCGACGATCCGCGCGGCGACGGCGACCCGAAGCTGACGCTGTTCGGTGACCGCATCACGCCCAACATGCACGCGCTCGCGCGCCGCTTCCCGCTGCTCGACCACGTGTACGCCAACTCCGAGGCGTCGATCGACGGCCACTTCTGGACCTCGGCGGCGGCCGTGTCGGACTACGTCACGAAGAACTGGCACCAGAACTATGCCGGCCGCGGGCGGCCCTACGACTTCGGGGTCTACGCGGTCACCTGGCCCTCACAGCGCTTCCTCTTCGATCGAGCCGAGAAGCAGGGCATCTCCTACTTCAACTACGGCGAGGCGGTGGCCGGCGTGGTGCCGGTTCCGGACAAGGACCGCACACAGGCCGAGACCAACCAGGTCACGGCCAAGCTCGCCAAATCCGACCTCGGCCCGCCCGACGGCTGCTACCCGAACGACTCCTCCGCGGGAGGCACCGACTCGATCAGCGGCCAGGATGTCTATGACTCATCGCTACCGCTTCCGGTGCTGCAGGCGGACCCGAGTGCCGAATCGCGCTTCGACTGCTTCAGGACGCGCTTCAACGTCCAGTTGGCGAGCGGCGGCGTACCGGCTTTCAACTACCTCTCGCTGCCCAACGACCACACCGTCGGCACGACTCCGGGCAAGCGCACGCCGAACGCCCTCTTGGCCGACAACGACTACGCGCTCGGCCAGCTGGTCGACCTGATCTCGCACTCCTCGATCTGGAAGCAGTCGCTGATCCTCGTGCTCGAGGACGACTCCCAGGACGGCGCGGACCACGTGGACGCGCACCGGATTCCGGCTCTGGCGATCAGCCCCTACGCGCGGCGCGGCGCCGTGGTGCACAAGCGCTACGACTTCCTCTCCTTCATTCGCACGCTCGAGCTGACCACCGGCATGAAGCCGCTGAATCTGTTCGACGCGCTGGCCGTGCCGATGTACGACGCCTTCTCATCCGGGGCGGACAACTCGGATGCCTACGCTGCGATCAAGCCGAACGTGAACCTGAACGAGCGCAACGCCCCGGGATCGCCGGGCAGCGGCCTTTCGCAGCTGCTCCCGCTGGGGAAGACCGACGCCACGCCGCAGCGCTACCTCGACAAGGTCCTGTGGAAGTACGTGCACGGCAAGGACGCCGAGCCGCCGCCGCCCGGACCGAACGCCTCGGGCGAAGACGAGCGCGGCTTCAGGCTCCGGCGCTAGAGCGGCGGGCGGCGGTCCGCCCAGGGGCGGGCCTGCTCGAGCTGCGCCGCCAGCGACAGCAGCAACGCCTCGCCGACGGGCGGCCCGGCGATCTGCACCGCCAGCGGCAGTCCGTCGTCGCCCTGGAACAGCGGCACCGACATGGCGGGCTGCCCGCTGATGTTGAAGAGCGCCGTGTAGGGCGTGAACTGGCCCGACTTCTTGAACTCCCAGGCGGGCTTGTCGCCCATCACGTCGATCTCGCCGATTCGGACCGGGCGCTGGGCCAGCGCGGGCGTGAGCACCACGTCGAAGCGCGACCACACGCCGCTGATCACGCGGCGCGCGAAGGCCTGCAGCGTCGCCGTGGCCGACACGAGGTCCAGGGCGGTGTACTCGAGTCCCTGCCGGTAGAGCCACCAGCTGAGCGGCTCGATGTTCTCCTCGGTGGGCTCGGTTCCGCTCACGAGCTGGCCGTGGCGCACGCTGCCCGCGATCTGGGCGGCCCAGAGCACGCTGAACACGTCGAGCAGGTTGGCGTCCTTCCAGGGCGCGTCGAACTCCTCGACCTCGTGCCCGAGCGACTGCAGCAGCTCGCCGGCGTCGCGCACCGCCTGGGCGCAGACGGGGTCGAGCTCTGCCTCCACCGGCAGGTCCAGAGTGAGCCCCACATGCAGCCGGCCCGGCTCCTCGCGCACCGCGTCGGCGAAAGGCCGCTCCGGCGGAGGCGCCCAGGTGGCGTCGCCGGGCTCGTAGCCGGCCAGCACGTCGAGGATGGCCGCGGAGTCAGCGACTGAGCGCGTCAGCGCGCCGTCGGTGGAGAGGAAGTGGTCGCCCAGGTCCGGCGCCCGCGAGATGCGCCCGCGCGCCACCTTCAGGCCGAACAGCCCGGTGCAGGCGGCCGGAATCCGGATCGAGCCCCCGCCGTCGCTGCCGTGCGCCACCGGGACCGTCCCCGACGCCACTGCCGCGCTCGAGCCGCCCGACGAGCCGCCGGGCGTGCGCTCGGTATCCCACGGGTTGCGGGTCGCGCCGTTGCGGCGTGGCTCTGTCACCGGCGGGATGCCGAACTCGGGCGAGTTCACCTTGCCCATCAGCACGAAGCCGGCCTCCCGAAGGC
>DAIMGB010000206.1:0-4561 GCA_036724195.1 Thermoleophilaceae bacterium | reverse complement strand
CTCCACGGCAGCGGCACGGTCACCGCGCCGCCCACATGTAGGCGGGGACCCATGGAGGCGACGGCGGTGACGGCAAAGACGGCAACGAGCAGCTTGGTTGTGGCGCGGCGCCAGCTCGAGACAGCGAAGACCGACACCATGAAGAGGATCGGGAGACCGAGGTAAGCCCCTCCTTCGATCGTGCCGGCGGTGTAGGTGCTGGTGAGCGATCCGAGATGGCGCCCCAGCCATGAGATCCTGGTGGGAAGGGCAAAACTCAGTAGATCGTTGGACTGAGCGCGAGTCAGGCCGGGCAGGACCGGGACGCCGCCCGGCTTGAGCGCGTAGTACAGGTAGACGCCGACGACGATGGCGGTCGCGACGTATGCCCCCGCGGCCGCCGGAATCAGCCGCAGGATTGCGCTTCGTTCCTCGGGCCCTGTGACCACGAAACCGATCGCTGCCGTCGCAAGACCGAAGATCGTGAAGGTGAGGAATACCTCCGGCGAGATGAGGAACTGGCCGACGAGCGCGGCAGTGAGTCCCAGCAGGTATCGACGCTGACTGACGCGACCCTCGATGGCGAGCAGTGTCAGGTGGACGATCGCAGGCACGAGGAAGACGAGTGTCAAGTGGAGGTGGGCGACCATCTGACCCAGCATGTACGTGGAGAACCCAAAGAGGTATCCACCGATGAGCGACGGCCCGGTCCGCTTAGTCAGGTGCAGGCACAGAAGAAAGGCGCAGAAGGAGGCGAGCACAGGAGAGGCGAGCGCGATCAGGTTGTAGGACACGACCGGCCCAAAGGCAGCCGTGAACGGCGACATCAGAAGCGCCGGCCCCGGAACGAGCTGGCCGTGTGCGAGGTCAGCCCCGTCTGGCGCAAACAGCAGATGGGTGAAGAACGGATTCAGTCCATGAGCGAGAGCGTGGGGCCACCACGTCATGGCCCACATGAAGATCCCTGGATCGTGCCTCGCCGTGAAGGTGTAGACGTCGTGGGTTCTACCGACGCAAACGCAGTCGCCCGCGGGATCCCCCAGTAGCGGCACCGCGAAAAAGGCAAAGGCCACAGCGACGTAGAGCAGGAACGCGAGCGTCCTCGGGCGGCGCGCCGACAACCGAGCGAGGGCGTGCAAACACCCGGTCAGTATCGAGGGGGCGGGCACCCGCCGGAAGGATAATCAGACCCCGGACTTCGGCGAGATGGAGGAGGTCGCCCGGCGCCTCCGCCACAATCCGCCCAGATGATCGTCGACTGCGCGGTCTATGAGGAGGGGAAGCGGCGAGAGGGCGACCTGTCGCTGGAGGAGGCCAAGGAGGCGCGTGGCGACCGCGGCTTCGTCTGGATCGGCCTGTACGAGCCCAGCGAGGACGAGTTCGACTCGATCAAGCGCGAGTTCGACCTACACGAGCTGGCCGTGGAGGACGCGATCCACGCCCACCAGCGCCCGAAGCTCGAGGTCTACGGCCACACCCTCTTCGTGGTGCTGAAGACGGCTCGCTACGTGGACCCCGACGAGGTCGTTCAGCTGGGCGAGATCCTGGCGTTTCTCGGCGAGGACTTCGTGATCACCGTCCGCCACGGCGTGGCCAGCTCGCTCGAGGGGGTGCGCGAGCGCCTCGAAAGCGACCCGGAGCACCTGAAGCGCGGCCCCGGTGCCGTGCTGCACGCGATCGTGGACCAGGTCGTGGACGACTACGCGCCCGCCGTCGAGGGGCTGGGCGAGGACATCGAGCAGGTCGAGGACGAGGTCTTCTCGCCCGCACGTACAAATCCCTCGGAGCGCATCTACAAGCTCAAGCGGGAGGTGCTCGAGTTCAACCGCGCCGTGGCGCCCCTCACCGAGCCCGTCGACCGGCTGGCCCGCGGGCGCTACGAGCTCATCCATCCCGAGGTGCGCACCTATTTCCGCGACGTGAACGACCACCTCGTGCGCGTGCACGAGCAGGTGGAGGGCTACCGCGAGCTGCTCACAAGCGTGCTCGCGGCGAACCTGACCCAGGTCAGCGTGCGCCAGAACGACGACATGCGCAAGATCTCCGCCTGGGTGGCGATCGCCGCGGTGCCCACGATGATCGCCGGCATCTACGGCATGAACTTCGAACACATGCCGGAGCTGCGCTGGACCTTCGGCTATCCGCTCGTGCTGGGAGTGATGCTGCTGGCCTGCGTGGGCCTCTACCGCAACTTCAAGCGGGTCGGCTGGCTTTGAACCAATAGGCTGCCGCGCCGTGGCGGACGACGACTGCATCTTCTGCGCGATCGCGGCTGGCGAGGGGCCGGCTGAGGTCGTACAGGAGGACGAGCACACGGTCGCGTTCATGGACATAAGCCCCTGGACCCGGGGCCATGCGCTCGTGATCCCACGCCGGCACGCGAAGAACCTCTACGAGATCGGCGACGAGGACCTTGGCCACGTGATGGTGGCCGCCAAGCGGCTGGCCGAGCGGATGCGCGACGCGCTTCACTGCGACGGCATCAACCTGCTGAACTCGACCGAAGCGGCCGCCTGGCAGACGGTCTTCCACTTCCACGTGCACGTGATCCCGCGCTACGAGGACGACCCGCTGCGGCTGCCCGGGAAGCCGCAGGACGTGGGCGAGGACGAGCTGCGGGCCGTGGCTGACGGGCTCCGTGGCTAGCGCGCGCCTGGAGCGCGACGGGGACGTGGGCGTCCTTGTGCTCGACGCCCCGCCGCTGAACCTGTTCGGCCAGGAGATGGTCGCGGACGTGTCGGCCACCCTCGAGCAGGCCGAGCGCGCCGGCCTGCGGGCGCTGCTGGTCCGTGCCGAGGGCGAGCTGTTCACCGGCGGCGCCGACGTGAACGTGTTCCACGGCCTGTCCGGGGAGGACGCCCGCGAGTTCGTGGCCGGCCTGCTGGGGATCACCCACCGCCTGGAGGGCCTGCCGTTCCCCACGCTCGCGTCGGTGCACGGGCTCTGCCTGACCGCCGGCCTCGAGCTGGCGCTCGGCTGCGACATGATCTGGGCCTCCGAGTCGGCCCAGTTCGGCCTGGTGGAGGCCGTGGTGGGGCTGACGCCGCTGATGGGCGGAACCCAGCGCATGGCGGAGCGGGCGGGCCCCGCCCGCGCGCGCGAGTTCGTGATGAGCGGCGGCGTCTACCCGGCCGCGGAGCTCGAGCGCTGGAACGTGGTCAACCGGGTGCTGCCGGACGGCGAGCTGGCCGAGAAGTCCATGCGCTTCGCCCAGCGCCTGGCCGCCGGGCCCACCGTGGCCCACGGCGCCACCAAGCGGATCGTGCGGGCCTTCCTGGAGCACGGCGTCCGCGGCGCCGACGAGCGCACCGCCGACATCGGCGCGCCGCTGTTCGAGACATCCGATCTGCAAGGCGCGGTGAAGAGCTTCCTCGAGCAGGGCCCCGGCAAGGCGAGCTTCGAGGGCCGTTAGGCCCGGCCGGTGCTGGAAAGGCGACGGCCGCCCCTGATAGCGTCCCGTCCCGTTGGGCCGGCCCGTGCCGGCAGGAACAATTCGCACGTGCCGAGATTCGGATTCGCAACCGCTGGTTCGAGCAGGCACAAGCAGGAAGGGAAGGAACAGCACCGTGCCTACCGGAACCGTCAAGTGGTTCAACGACGAGAAGGGCTACGGGTTCATCACGCCCGACGACGGCGATCGAGACCTGTTCGTCCACTATTCAGGGATCGACGGGGGCGGCTTCAAGTCGCTGGCCGAGAACGCCAAGGTCGAGTACGAGGAAGAGGTCGGCGACAAGGGACCGAAGGCGGTGAACGTTCGGGCGATCTAGGTCGCCCGCTCGCCTCGTGCCCAAGGAAGAAAAGATCGAGATGGAGGGCGTCATCCTCGAGGCCCTCCCAAACACGATGTTCAAGGTCAAGCTCGACAACGATCACGAGGTTCTCGGTCACATCTCGGGAAAGATGCGGCGCCACTACATCCGCATCCTGCCCGGTGACCGGGTCAAGATCGAGCTGTCCCCGTACGACCTCGATCGCGGACGGATCACCTATCGCTACAAGTAGGAAGCCGCAACTAGGCGGCGAAACGGGTGTTTTAGCCCGGTCATGAGACGAGCTCTCCCACTCATCGCCGCACTGACCGTCCTCGCCCTGGCGCCGTCGGCCCAGGCGAAGGTGATCGAGCTGGGCGCGGACGCCGATCCCGCCACGACCCAGGCCAGCTGTCCGGCGAACTGTCAGGCGATCGGCCGCGTGTCGGGGTACATGGGGCGCTCGGGCAAGGGCACCAACCCGTTCCGGATCGCCCGGGACGGCAAGATCGTGGCCTTCACGGTCACGCTAGGCAAGCCCGATGCAGACCAGGTCAAGTTCTTCACCGACCTCTACGGCGGGCCGCCGCAGGTGCGCATCTCGGTGGTGCGAAAGGGCGACAAGCGCAAGACGCGCCTGAACCACCGCCTGCTGCGCCAGTCACCGCTGTTCAGGGTCGACCATTACTTCGGCTCGAGCCCCACCTTCGTGTTCGACACCCCGATCAAGGTGTCGAAGGGCAACATCATCGCCCTGACGGTGCCCACCTGGGCCCCGGCCTTCGCCGTGAACCTGCCGCGCAACAACTGGTGGCGCTCCTCGCGGGCCA
>DAIMGB010000205.1:0-4595 GCA_036724195.1 Thermoleophilaceae bacterium | reverse complement strand
GCATGAAGCTGGGACGACTCATCGCACGCTTGATCATCGGGGGCCTGTTCTTCGGCCACGGCACTCAGAAGCTGTTCGGCTGGTTCGGCGGCCCAGGGCGAGCGGGCACCGAGCAGATGATGGACAAGCTGGACATGCATCCCCCTCACGAGCAGGCGCTGCTCGCCTCCTGGGCCGAGACGGCCGGCGGCGCGATGCTCGCGCTCGGCTTCCTCACGCCGCTCAGCGCCGCGATGCTCACCGGCAGCATGATCACCGCAATCCGCAAGGTGCACCTGCCGAACGGCCTATGGGCGATGAACCAGGGCTACGAGTACAACCTGGCGCTGATAGCGGTCCTCGCCGCGCTGCTCGACGGTGGGCCCGGCAGCCCGTCTGTGGACAGCGCGCTCGGCATCGAGTGCACCGGTGCGGGCTGGACGGTCGCCTCGCTGGCGGCCGGAGCGGTGGGCTCCACGCTGGCGATCGAGGTGGGCGGCCGCATCGCCGATGAGGCTCATTCGCAGGCGAGCGCTGACCAGGCGGCAGCGCCCGAGACCGCCGTGCCCACTAGCGCCTAGGCGCCTTCGCGCGTGACCTGCGAGCCTCCGACGATGGCGTCCTCGCCGTCGGGGAAGCGCACCCACGCCTTGTTCGTGCCGTCATAGTCGGGTGCCCAGAGGACGAGCCGGGCCTCCTGGTCGCCGACCTTGCACGCCTCGTCGCCCTCCTCGTCAAGGCCGCGCCAGATCCGGATGAAGGGGTTCGACTCCCACTCGGACTCCACGGTGGTCGGCTCGCGGTGCCCGGGGTGGATGCGCGTCTCGGGCGGCAGCTGCATCAGCCGGTCCATGATCGACGACTTCAGGTCGGCGTAGCCGGTGGCGCCCGGCGCGCGCGTACCGCCCACGGTGCCCTTGAAGAGCACGTCGGCGGTGATGCAGTCGCCCGCGTTGAAGAGCAGGCTCAGGTGGCCGGGCGCGTGCCCCTCGGTGAGCAGCGCCTCGATTCGCAGCTCGCCCGTCGCGAGCTTCTCGCCGTCCTCGAGCGTCTGATCAACAAGGCCGTCCTCGAGCTCGGCCGCGCACTTCTCGTGCGCCAGCACCGGAATGCCGAAGCGCTCCTTCAGCTCCGCGATTCCCACCACGTGGTCGCCGTGGTGGTGGGTGAGCAGGATGTGGGTCAGCTCGATCTCCTGCTCCTCGACCTGCTCGTAGAGCGGCCGCGCGGCGCCGTTGTTGTCCACCAGCACGCCGGTGCCCTCGTTCGCCACGAGGTAGGCGTTGGAGAGCCAGTCGGGATGTTCGGCGCGCTCAACGATCACGGCGCCGAGGCTATCTGACGCGGCTCTTCGCCCGTGGCGGAAAGCGCGCTAGGTCGCGATCTTGCGCCACTCCACGCGGCGCATCGGCACGGCCAGGCACTCGAAGTTGTCGAGCATCACGAGGTACTCGCCGCCGTCCTCGTCGATCCCGACGATCTTCCCGAAGCGCCCGAGCTTGGAGCTCGACCGGTGGTAGTCCTGGAAGTACACCGCTACCTCGCACGCGCGGGAGAGGGGGTGGTCGTCGGGCGACACCTTGACGAATGTCCCGTCGGGCACGGACGGCGGCTCGATCGGGCTGGCGGCGTGGCGCAGGTCCTCGCCGGGACGCGGGACCTCGGAGCTGCCCAGCACCTCGGAGTCGCCGTTCCCGGGCACACGCCGGCCTTCCATGTAGGTCTCGTCTTCCATGGGATCGACTCTACGCCCTCGCGCGCCCCGGGAGATAGCCTCGCCGGCTATGCGCAAGGTCAACATCCAATCCCCCGATTTTGGCTACGACTCCGACGACCCCGAGGGCTTCCGCTCAGGGCTGTACCGCTTCGGGCCGGACCTGGGCGCACAGCGCACCGGGGCCAGCGTCTACGAGCTGCCACCGGGCCAGGCGATCTGTCCCTACCACTACGAGCACGGCGAAGAGGAGTGGCTGCTCGTCGTCGAAGGGCGGCCTACGCTGCGCCATCCCGAGGGCAGCGAAGAGCTCGTGCCGTGGGACGTGGTCTTCTTCCCACCCGGCCCGGAAGGTGCCCACGGGGTGCGTAACCACACCGACGAGACCGTGCGGGTGCTGATGTTCTCCGAGGTCGTCTATCCCACCGTCACGGTCTATCCCGACAGCGACAAGATCGGCATCTACACGCGCGACAGGCAGGACAACCTGATGGTGAAGCGCTCGAGCGGCGTGGACTACTACGACGGCGAGCGCTAGCGCACGCCCCACAGCTCCACGAGCGGCCCGTTCTCTCCGTCGACGGGGTCCGTGGCCGGCAGCGCCACGCGCTCTATGTTGGCCACGGCCTCCTCCAGCTCGGCGGGGTCGCCGCGCAGCAGGTCGTAGCCCTCCTGGCCGCGCGGGTAGGCGCCCACCACGAGGAAGTCGTCGCTCGAGCCGACCCGCTTGTGGCCCGTGCCCGCCGGGAGCACGAGCACGTCGCCGGCGCTCACCTGCAGCTCGTGCCCCTGGGGGCCGCCCAGCGCGAGCGTGGCCCGGCCGGCCGCCACGCCCAGCGCCTCGTGCGAGGTGCTGTGGAAGTGGTGGTAGGGGAGGACCGTGGAGCGCCACGTGCCGCCCCAGCCGTTCCCGGTGAACACGCGCTCGGCCTCCGCGGCGCCGCCGGCCAGCACACCCCGGTAGGCGAGCGCCGGCAGCCGAGGGTTGTTGGGGATGGCGTCGCCGGCGGGAAAGCGCAGCTGCTCTACGTCCATCTGCTCTCCTTACCCGGAGATGCCGACCTGGCACGACGTGATCGCGATCGGAAGCCGCTTCCCGGGCGTCGAGGTGACCACCTCATACGGCACGCCCTCCCTGAAGGTGCACAAGAAGTTCATGTGCCGGCTGCGCACTGACCCCGACGCGCTGGTGCTGCGCGTGGCCGACATGGGCGAGCGCGAGGCGCTGCTCCAGGGCCAGCCCGAGGCCTTCTTCACCACGCCGCACTACGACGGCTACCCGGCCGTGCTGGTGCGCCTGGAGGCCGTCGATCCGACCGAGCTGGCCGAGCTGATCGAGGAGGCGTGGCGCATACGGGCGCCGAAGCGGCTGGTCGCCGAATGGGAAGGAACTTGACGAAGCCTATTCGGAGAGCTATCGTCGATATATCGGTATACATCGACTGAGGAGAACCTTCCGATGACAGGCACATACGCAGCCGGCAACGACCCTCTCGAGCGCATCCCCTACGCGCTCGCGGCGTGCTTCAGGGCAATGTCGCAAGGCGGCCGAGGCCACCACCGGCACCATCACGGTCCCCGCCACCGCGCTGGCCGAGGCGACTTTCCGTTCGGCCCGGGCTTCCCGTTCGGCGGCCAGCACTTCGGCCGTGGGCGAAAGGCCCGCCGCGGCGACGTCCGCGCCGCCGCGCTCGTGCTGCTCGA
This sequence comes from Thermoleophilaceae bacterium, assembly GCA_036724195.1. Classification (GTDB taxonomy): domain Bacteria; phylum Actinomycetota; class Thermoleophilia; order Solirubrobacterales; family Thermoleophilaceae; genus DATACN01. The sequence continues at coordinate 1,198 of DAIMGB010000205.1, read as the reverse complement.
CGAGGAGCCCCGCAACGGCTACCAGCTGATGCAGGAGATCGAGCAGCGAAGCGATGGCGCCTGGCGGCCGAGCCCCGGCTCGGTCTATCCCGCGCTCCAGCAGCTCGAGGACGAGGGCCTCGTGCGCACGACCGAGACCACGGGACGCAAGCTGTTCGAGCTGACCGACGAGGGCCGCGCGCACGTCGAGGAGAACCGCGACCAGCTCGGCGCCCCCTGGGAGGCGTTCAGCGGCGACTTCAGTGACGAGTCGCGGGACCTGATGGGCGTCCTCAAGGACGTGGCCGTGGCCGCGGCCCAGGTCGTCCGCGCCGGCGACAAGGTGCAGTCCGAGCAGGCGCGCAAGGTGCTCAGCGACGCCAAGCGCTCGCTCTACCTGATCCTCGCCGAGGAAGAGGCGGAGGCAGAGGCAGAGGACGGCGAGGGCTAGCTAGCTTGTGAGAACGACGGCGGCACGATCCCGAAGCGCTTCACCTGCTCCGGCAAGGGCTCGCCGCCTCCGCTGAGCTGGTCGGGCGTGCCGCGCTCCGCCCGCAGCCTGGCGCTGCTCGTGGAGGACCCCGACGCGCCCAGCGGCACCTTCGTCCACTGGACCGCGTGGGACATCCCTCCCCGCTCGCACCGCCTCACCCACCCCCCGCGGCAGGGCAACAACAGCTCAGGCGACACGGGCTGGACCCCGCCCTGCCCACCGAACGGCGCCAGCCCGCACCACTACGTCTTCACCCTCTACGCGCTCTCGAAGCCGCTGGGCCTGGAGTCCGGCATCGACGCCGATGCGGTGCACCGGGCCGTGCGCGGCAGGGCGCTCGCGCGCGGGCGGCTAACGGGCCGCTTCGGCCGCTAGCTCGGGCTCGGCGTCGCTCAGGCCAAGCTCCTCCATGGCCGTCGCGCGCAGCTTGTACTTCTGGATCTTGCCGGTCACGGTCATCGGGAACTCGTCCACGAAGATCACGTAGCGCGGCACCTTGAAGTGGGCGATCTTGTCGCGGCAGAAGTCGCGCAGGCCGTCCTGCTCGAGCGACTCGCCCTCGCGCAGGATCACGAACGCTGCCAGCTCCTCGCCGAAGCGCTCGTCGGGCACGCCCACCACCGACACGTCGCTCACGGCGTCGTGGTTGTAGAGGAACTCCTCTACCTCGCGCGGGTACACGTTCTCGCCGCCGCGGATGACCATGTCCTTCGAGCGGCCGACGAT
>DAIMGB010000204.1:0-4596 GCA_036724195.1 Thermoleophilaceae bacterium | reverse complement strand
AGGCCGAGCGCAGCCCCTCCTTGGTCTCCTCCGGATCGTCCATCAGGTTGTCCGGCACGAAGCTGAGGCCGTCGTAGTGCATCACCCCGTCGGCCACGGCCAGCGCGCTCGCGGCCGGTATGTGGAGCGCGGTCTCGTCGGGCGAGATCGCGTCGACCTCGTAGGCCACCACCGCGCCCCCTGCCAGCTCGTCGCCGAAGTCGAACGGCTCGACCGGCTGGTCGCCGGAGAACTCGTGCATGCCGGGCCGGGAGGCGCGGACCGTCGCCCCGAAGCGCTCGGTGAGCTTCGAGCAGTCGCGCCAGTGGTGGCGGCAGGTCAGCAGGATCTCGCGCGGCGGCCCGAGCTCCTCGAGGCGCTCGACTACGTCGTCGGGCGCGAGCGGGTCGAGCAGTACGCGGGGCTCAGCCAGGTAGTAGGAGCTGACGTCCACCCCGATCCGCGGGTGCGGCGCCGTCCAGTGCCAGATGCCGGGGGCGATCTCCTCCACAGCCGGGCAGCCTATCCTCCGGTCAGTGGACGCCGAGGAGTTCAAGCAGAACCAGAGCGCCATGTGGGGCCTCGGCGACTACGCCGAGCTCGGGCGCACCCTGCGGCCCGCTGCCGACGCGCTGTGCGACGCCTGTGCCGTTTCGGCCGGCCAGGAGGTGCTCGACGTGGCCGCCGGCGATGGCAACTTCGCCCTGGCGGCCGCTCGTGAGGGCGCCGCCGTGGTGGCCTCCGACCTGTCGCCGGAGATGGTGGAGCGCGGGCGCAGGCGCGCCTCGCTGGAGGGCTACGAGGTGGAGTGGCACCAGGCCGACGCGGAGGGGCTGCCCTTCGAGGACGGCCGCTTCGACTGCGTGGGCTCGGTCTTCGGGGCGATGATCGCCCCGCGGCCCGAGGTGGCGGCTCGCGAGCTGTTCAGGGTGGCGCGGCCCGGCGGCACGGTCGGGATGACCGCCTGGCGCGCCGAGGGCTTCATGGGCGACATGTTCGGCGTCACGCGCAGCTACATGCCGCCGAGCGGCCTGCCCCAGCCGCACGAGTGGGGAGACGAGGACACCGTGCGCGAGCGCTTCGAGGGCCTGGCCGGCACCATCGAGTTCCGGGTGGCGGCAGTGCCCTGGGAGGCCCAGTCGCCCGATGAGCTGATGTCCCGCATGGAGGAGAGCGTGCCGCCGCAGGTCGCGGCCAGGCAGAACATGGATCCCGAGAAGTACGGGGCCATGCGCGCCGAGACCGTCGAGCTGTTCCGGCGCTGGAACGACGGCGACGGCCCGCTTCGGATCGACGCCGAGTACCTGCTGACGGTGGCGCGCAAGCGCGGGTGACCGCCCGCCTGCTCCTGGCCTACGACGGCGCCGAGTTCGCCGGCTGGGCGCGCCAGCCCGACAAGCGCACCGTGCAGGGCGAGCTGGAGGACGCGCTCGCCACGCTCCTGAAGCGCGAGGTCGCGCTGTCGGTGGCCGGCCGCACGGATGCCGGCGTGCACGCGCGCGGGCAGGTGGCGAGCCACGACGGCGAGCCCGCCCCGGCCGATCGCCTCAACGGGGTGCTGCCGGCCGACGTGCGGGTGCTGGCCAGCGAGGCCGCCGCGGAAGGCTTCGACGCGCGCCGGGACGCCCGCGCCCGCACCTACCGCTACCGGGTGCTCGGCCAGCCCGTGGCGGACCCCTTTGAGCGGGCACGGGCACTGCACTGGCCGCGCCCGCTCGACCGCGGCGCGCTGGACGCGTGCGCGCAGGCGGTGCGCGGCACGCACGACTTCACCGCCTTCACGCTCACCCAGACGCACCACACACGCTTCGAGCGTGACGTGACGCGCGCGGAGTGGGTCGACGAGGACGGCGGGGTGCTGGCCTTCTGGATCGAGGCCGACAGCTTCATGCGGCGCATGGTGAGGACGCTCGTGGGCACGATGCTCGCCGTGGGGAGCGGGCGCTTGAGCGGGGACTACTTCGAGCGCCTGCTGGAGGGCCGCCCGCGCCCCGAGGCGGGCGACGCGGCGGCCGCGCACGGGCTCTACCTGGAGTCGGTTCGCTACTAACCTCAAGGCCCTGATGAAGGTGCTCCTCACAAACGACGACGGGATCCAGGCCACCGGCCTGAACGTGCTGAGACGCGCCCTGCTGGAGGTGCCGGGCGTGGACCTGGCGGTGATCGCGCCGGACTCCAACCGCAGCGCCACCGCGCGCTCGATCACCACGCGAAAGCCGCTCTGGGTCGAGGAGGTCGAGTTCGGGGACGGCACCGTGGGCCACGCAACCGACGGCACGCCGGTGGACTGCGTCCGCTTCGCGGCGCTCGGGCTCGTGGAGTTCGAGCCCGAGCTGATCGTGTCGGGGATCAACCAGGGCTCCAACCTGGGCGACGACATCACCTACTCCGGCACGGTGGCCGCCGCGCTCGAGGGCATCGTGCTCGGCATCCCGGCGATCGCGGTGTCCCAGCAGGCCGAGGAGGGCGCGGTGGACTTCCGTTCGGGGCGCGCCTGGGAGCCCGAGGATTTCGAGCAGGCCGCCGCCTTCACCGCGCGCATGGTCCAGGAGCTCGAGTCGGTGCCCATGCCCGAGGGCACGCTGCTGAACGTGAACTGCCCGGCTGGCGAGCTGAAGGGCGCGCGCGCCTGCCGCCTCGGCAAGCGCATCTACCGCGACCAGCTCGAGCTGGCCGAGGAGCAGGACGGCCGCCGGCGCTACCGCATCTACGGCGACACGCCCGGCTACCAGCAGGAGGACGGCACGGACTTCGCCGCGATCGCCGACGGCATGATCGCCGTGACGCCGCTGCACTTCGATCTGACCGACCAGGCCGGCATCGACGCGCTGGACGGTTTCGACCTCGACGGCCTGATGCGCCCGGCCGCCCGCGAGGTGTGAGCACCTCAACGGCAGAGGAGCGGGCGGCCGAGCTCAGGAAGCAGCTCGAGCACCACAACCACCGCTACTACGTCCTCGACGACCCCGACGTCTCCGACAGCGAGTACGACGCGCTGCTCAACGAGCTGCGCGACCTCGAGGCCGAGCACCCGGAGCTGCGCACGCCGGACTCGCCGACCCAGCGCGTGGGCGCGAAGCCGCTCGACAAGTTCGAGCAGGTGCGCCACCTGCAGCCGATGCTCTCGCTGGCGAACGCGCGCAACGAGGAGGAGCTGCAGGCCTGGGTCGTTCGCATGGAGCAGCGGCTGAAGAAGGACGGCGTGGAGGATGCCGCCATCCGCTTCGTGACCGAGCCGAAGATCGACGGCCTCGCGATCTCGCTGGTGTACGAGGACGGCGTACTGGTGCGCGGCGCTACGCGCGGCGACGGCGAGATCGGGGAGGACGTGACGCAGAACCTGCGCACGGTCGGCGCGATCCCCCTGCGCGTGGAGGGAGCGCCGCCCCTGCTCGAGGTGCGCGGCGAGATCTACCTGCCGATCGCCGCCTTCGCGAAGCTGAACGAGGAGCGAGCGGCCAGGGGCGAGCCGACCTACGCCAACCCGCGCAACACCGCGGCGGGGTCCATCCGCCAGCTCGACCCCAAGCTGACCGCCTCGCGGCCGCTGTCGATGTGGTGCTACAGCGTCGGCGCGCTGGAAGGGCTCTCGTTCACCTCGCACAACGAGTCCCTCGAGTGGCTGCGCGAGCACGGCTTCAGGGTCAACGCCGACGTGCAGGTCCACAACGAGGTCGACGCCGTGCTGGCGGAGTGCCGCGCCTGGGAGGAGCGTCGCGACAGGCTCGACTTCGAGATCGACGGCGTGGTGGTGAAGGTGGACGACCTCGAGCTGCAGCGTCAGCTGGGCGTTGTGGGCCGCGAGCCGCGCGGCGCGATCGCGTGGAAGTTCGCGCCCAGCATCGCCACCACCACGCTGCAGCGGGTGGCCTGGAACGTGGGCCGAACCGGGCACATGGTCCCGTTCGCCCAGCTCGAGCCGGTGCAGGTGTCGGGGGTGACGGTGAAGCTCGCCACGCTGCACAACGAGGAGGACCTGCGCCGCAAGGACGTGCGCGACGGCGACGAGGTGATCGTGATGCGGGCCGGCGACGTGATCCCCCAGGTGGTGTCTCCCACGGCGAAGGCCCAGCGCCGCAGGAAGCGCAGCCCGGTGCCCGAGCCGCCGGCGAAGTGCCCCTCCTGCGGCACGCCCACGATCAAGCCCGAGGACGGCGTCTGGACGATATGCCCGAATCGCGCCTCATGCCCGGGCCAGCTGTTCCAGGCCGTGAAGCACTTCGTGAGCAAGGGCGCGATGGACATCGACGGGCTGGGCGAGGAGAACGCGCGCCGCTTTCTCTCGGAGGGCCTGATCAAGAACATCGCCGACATCTACGAGCTCGACGAGGAGCGCGTGACGGGCCTGGAGGGCTTCGGCGAGATCTCCGCCCGCAACCTGCTGGAGGCGATCGAGCTCTCGAAGGAGGTGCCCTTCTTCCGGGTGCTCTACGCCCTGGGCATCCCCGGCATCGGCTACGTGAACGCGCGCGCCCTGGCGCAGCAGTTCGGCTCGATGGACGCGCTGCTCGATGCCGATGGCGAGCGGGTCGTTGAGGCGCCCGGCATCGGGCCGGTGCTGGCCGAGACGATCGCGAAGACACTCGACGAGGAGCGCACGCGGGAGCTGATCGAGCG
>DAIMGB010000203.1:0-4598 GCA_036724195.1 Thermoleophilaceae bacterium | reverse complement strand
GAGCCCGTGCTCTACGTGGAGCGCGGCGGCAAGGGGCTGCTGCCGCTGGGCGGACCGAGTGAGGAGCAGCTGCGCACGGCGCTCGACGCACTGGCCGCCGAGGTGCGCCGCGGCCGCGTGCCGCGCCTGGGCATCGAGCGCTTCGATGGCGAGCCGGTGGTGGGCTCCCCGATCGGCGAGCAGCTGATCGAGCTGGGCTTCCGCCAGGGCCCGCGGCGGCTAACGCTCAGCGCCTGAAGGTAGCCACCCCTACTCTGAGGCCCAATGCCCGAGGGCGACACCATCCACCACGCCGCGAACCGCATCCGCCAGGCCCTCGTGGGCAGCGAGATCCTGGAGATCGCGACCCCCCACCCACGCCACGCCGCCGACCGCTGGCCCGAGCGCCTGCGCGGCCAGGCGGTCAAACGCGTGGACGCCCACGGCAAGCACCTGTTCGTGCGCTTCGAGGGGGATCTCACCCTGCACTCGCGCCTACGCATGACCGGCAAGTGGGGCGTCTACGAGCGCGGGCAGCGCTGGCGCCGCTCGGCGCGGCGGGCCTGGCTCGTGATCCGCACCGAGGACCACGAGGTCGTGGAGTTCGACGGCCCGGTGCTGGAGCTGATGACCGACTCGCGCACGCACTTCGACCGGCGCATCGCCGGCCTGGGGCCGGACCTGATCGCCGACGACTTCGACGAGGGCGACTACCTGCGGCGCCTGCGCGAGGACGACCCCACGCGCGGCATCGGCGATGCCGCGCTCGACCAGCGCATCCTGGCCGGGATCGGGAACATCTGGAAGTGCGAGGCGTCCTTTCTCGCCGGCATCGATCCCTGGCGCAAGGTCGGCGACCTGAGCGACGACGAGGCCCTGGCGATCGTGCGCGAGGCGCGCCCGCGGATGCGCGAGTCGGCCCTCAGGGGCGGCCGAATTACCACCGCCCCGGGCGGCCGCTGGGCCGTCTGGGTGCATGAGCGCGCAGGCCTGCCGTGCCGGCGCTGCGGCACCCCGATCCGCGCCCGCGGCCAGGGCGACGACAACCGCACGACCTTCTGGTGCCCGCAATGTCAGGGCTGATCCGCGTTGGCCACAAGGGCGCCGACCACGTGGCGCCCGGCAACACGCCCGCCAGCTTCGCGGCCGCGCTCGAGCACGGCGTGGACGTGATCGAGTTCGACGTGCTGCGCGACCGGCACGACCGCCTGGTCCTCGCCCACGACTGGGAGGATGCCGACAGTCGGGAGTGCCTGACGCTCGACGAGGGCCTGGACCACTTCGCCGGTGAGGCCTACGGCGGGATCGAGCTGGATGTGGACCTGAAGCTGCCCGGCTACGAGCGCGAGGTCGCGAATGGGTTGCGCGAGCGCGGTCTCGGCGAGCGCTCGCTCGTGTCGACCCAGTACCGCGAGAGTCTGGCCGTCCTCGGCGAGGTCGCGCCGGGTCTGCGCCGCGGCTGGTCGGTGCCCAAGGTGAGGCGCGACTACACGAAGAGCGTGCTGGCGCCGATCGCCTTCGGGATCGCCCGCGTGTACCGCGCGCGGCTCCCGGGAATGGCCGCGGCAATGATCCGCTCTGGCGGCTGCGAGGCGCTGATGTCCCACTGGATCCTGGTGAGCGCCCGGCTGGCAAGAGAGGTGCAAGCCGCCGGCGGCCAGCTCTACGTCTGGACCGTGGACGACCGCGAGCGGATCGCCTCGCTCGAGCGCCTCGGCGTGGACGGCGTGATCACGAACGACCCGCGCCTGTTCGACGAGCCGGCCGTCAACGCCTGATCCAGTAGACGAATCCCCCCGTCCCACCGGTCGCCCGGAAGCGCGCGTGAAAGAACCGGGCGGTTTCGGCATTCCAATCCTCCTGTTTGCTAGGGACCATGACCACGGCATCGCTGGCGGCCAGCTGACGCCTGATCCCACGCTGCCACGGCTCGACGAGGCCTGCCTGATCGCCGAGCGGCCGGTCCCGTGAGAACTGCCGTCGGCCAGAGTCCATGAGCACTCCCACCGAGTCGACCCACGCCGGGCAACCGCGTCGGACCTGTCTCCGGAACCCGTCGCCGACCTCCAGCGTTACGGCAGCCGCCCAGCTGCAGTGGTGCCTGGCGAGGAAGCCGGTGAGACTTGCCTTGTCCACGGCGAAGCCAATGGATCTCCGGGTGCCCGACAGCACCATGTAGCTCGCCAGCACCAGAACGAAGGCGCCCATGGCCCACCTCAAGGGCGGGCGGCGGGCGGACATGGCGCGGGCACGCTCGTAGAGCCTGCCAGCCAGCACGGCCCAAAGCACCACCGCGGCCGGTCCCGCGTAGGCGGCGTAGTGGTAGTAGAAGGTTGGAGCCAGAAGCAACTGCGCCAGCTCCACGGCGAGCAGCGCAAGCCAGAGCTGCAGACGCCTGTCCCGGAAGGCGATCGCGCCCGCGGCGGCGAGGAACAGGATGAGGGCGAGCACGAACACGGGCCCGGGAATCGCGTAAATGAGCCGCGGCGCGATGCCAAATGTGCGGAGCCGTTGGACCACGCCGACGCCTTCCGCCGGGCGCATCAGCTGATCCAGTCCCACCTGGTCGAACATGCGGCCTGGGGCGGCCAGGAAGAAGGGCAGCGCGATGGCTGCGGCCGTCCCGGCCGCGGCCCCCGCGAGCGCCAGCGCGCGGCGGCCGCCGTCGCGCCGCCAGACCCATAGCCCAAACACCGGAATCAAGAGCAGGGGCCAGACCTTCACGGTGACGGCAGCGCCCAAAAGGGCTCCGCAGCCCGCCGCCCGGCGCAGCGACGTTTCCCGGTCCCAAACAACGGCGACGGCGGAAAGCGTGAAGAGGCTCAGCAGCGGCTCCAAGAGAATCGTCCGCTCGGGCGCGAGCACCGGCGTCCATGTGGCGTAGGTGAACCCGCCGACCAGCATGGCGGCGGGACCGTAGCGGCGGAGGATCCGCATGATGAGCGCCGTGTTCGCGACGCCCACCCCCATGAAGGCCAGCCGCGCGAGCACGAGCGCATCGGCATCGCCTACCAGGCGCGCCAACGCCGCGAAAGGCGTGAGAAGCAGCACGATGCCGGGCGGCTGGACGAGGACGAAGTCGCTGTAGGGAAGCTTGCCCGCGAGAAGCTCGAGCGACGCGCCGAGGTAGACGCCGTCGTCGTACTCGAGGTAGCCACCCAGCTTATGTTGCGCGAGGAGGGGCGCCAGGCGGGTGGCAAAGGCAAGCCCGAGAATCCCGTAGAAGGCGACCCTGGATGCTCGAAGACCCTCACGTTGTCGCTCACGAATGGCCAAGAGTGCCGTGACTTCCTCTTCGCTGACAACGGAGGGCCCACCCGGATCTTGCGCGCCCGCCTAGGGCAGCTGGCAGGAGCCGCGCGAGGTTCCGACCGGGGTGCTCTCGAGCACCCCGGGCGCGCCCGGGCGCGTGACCCGGGTGGAGCTGCGCGCCACGCGGGCGCCGTCGCGCCACTGGATCTGGGCGATTCCGCGGATCAGGAACACGGCGCCCGGCGGCGGCTGCTGGATCGAGAAGGTCCAGCCGGCCTGGCTCGAGATCGAAAGCGCGGAGCCCGCCGGCAGCCAGGGGGAGTCAGGAGTGCCGCCGAGTGGCAGCCAGTCCTGCTTGAGCTGGCTCCACCACTGGGCGCTGAAGCGCACAAACTGCTGCTTGGCGGTGCCGTCACCCGGCACGCTGGCGCGCATCCCTACGGTGTTGGGCGCGCAGGCGTTGACGGTGGCCCAGAGCGGTCCCCGCGGAGCGGCCGAGGCTTCGCCGGGCGCGGCCACGGCCAGCGCCAGAAGCAGGGCGGTCAGTGTGAGTATTCGAGTCATTGCGGCGAGTGGGCGCGCCGGCATCGGGTCGGGTCAGTGACCGTTGCCCACGTTCGCCACCGCGCACATCGCCTTCGACGTGCCCTTGGGGTCTCCCCCTCGCACGTTCTTGACTCCGGTGACTGTGAGCGCCGAGCGCTTCCGAGCCACACGGTAGCCAGCTCGCTTGACGCCCTTCTTGATGCCCTTCTCGCGGCGCACCGAGCGCCACTGGTACTCCACCGAGCCGCGCAGGATGTAGGCGCGCCCATATGAGGGAGTCACGAAGTCGAAGCTCCAGCCGCCCTGGCGGGCGCTATAGCGCGCGGTGCCGACGGATACCCAGGGGGAGCGGCCGTTGGGCACCGGCAGCCATGCCTCATGCAGACCGCTGTACCACTGGGCAGAGAAGCGCATGTACATGCGCTGGTCGGTGCCGTTGCCGGGCATGCTCGCCCGCAGGCCCATGGCGTCGGGCGACTCGAAGGTGTCGCACACGTTCACGGTGGCCCAGAGCGCGTTGCGGCGCATCGACGCGTGGGCGCCGCTCTGGAACAGCGGCCCTCTGGGCGAGAGCGACTGGGCGTGCCCGGTCGGCGCGGGAGGCTCGACGGCCTCCTGGGCGTGGGCGGGGACGGCGCTCACCAACAGGATCAAGAGCGCCAGCAGGGGAAGGGCGGTACGGCGGGCCATCCCTTCCCCTATCGGTTGCCTCGCGCCAGCCTTGAGCAACGGGCATAGCCAGCCGCAAGACGGGCATAACTACTAGATGGATCAACGAAATCTGAGAGAGCTGACCGTCTCCGAGCTGGGACTCGGCTGCA
>DAIMGB010000202.1:0-4612 GCA_036724195.1 Thermoleophilaceae bacterium | reverse complement strand
ACGTGCGCCACCGCGGGCTCTCGGCGGCCGGGATCTGCCAGGCCGTGCGCGACGCGGGCGGCTTCGGCTTCGCGGCGCACCCCTGGTCGGGCGGCTCCGAGCGCTTCAAGCGCGAGGGCATGCCCTTCGACGACGTCGACGCCGCCGACGGCGTCGAGCTGTGGAGCTTCGCGACGGACTCCGCCGAGCGCCTGAAGAGCATCCGCGCAGCGCTCGCCTTCCTCGCCGCTCCGCTGCGGGCGCTCGATCACCCGCCCGAGCTGAACATGCGCGAGTGGGACCGCCTCTGCGCCGGCCGGCGCGTGCCCGCGATCGGCGGGCTGGATGCCCACCAGTTCGGCAAGCGGGTCGGACCCTTCGTGCCGATCCGGGTGATGAGCTACTCGCGCTCGTTTCGCTTCATCCGCACCCACGTGCTCTGCGACGAGCCGCCGGCCGGCGAGCTGGAGCACGACCGCGAGCAGGTCTTCGCTGCGCTGCGCGACGGGCGCTCGTACATCGCCGTGGACGCGCTGGCGCCGGCGCACGGCTTCCGCTTCTGGGCCGAGGGCCCCGAGGGGGACGTGCCGATGGGCGCCGAGGCGCCGGCGGGCCGCTACTCGCTGCACGCCGTGCTGCCCGCTCCGGCGCGCCTGCGGCTGCTCCGTGACGGCGAGGAGATCGCCGCGCGAGAGGGACCGGCGCTCGTCCAGGACGTCGAGGAGCCGGGCGTGTACCGGGTCGAGGCGCGCCTCGAGCGCCACGGCCGCGAGCGCACCTGGATCTTGTCAAATCCTCTTTACCTAAAGTAGGGTCCCTACCCCATTGCGGGGAGGGTGAGAAAGCGCTGCAATTCATCGGCTTCTGGCCCCCGTGACCAAGGAAGGTCCACATGCCCCGTTTTCTCTGTTCGAATTGCCATGAGGTGTCCGAGATGGCAGGCGTCGGGCGCTTCGACTGGTGCGCCGCCTGCGGCGAGCCGCTGACGGCCGAGGACCGGCTGCCAGTTCACTTCGGAATCTCGACGAGCGCCCCGGCCGAGGTGGCCGCCCCGGCGCTCGCAACCACCACCAACCCGATCGCCGCGAGCTCGCGCGCGCCGAGGATCTCGCCGAGCACGACGTAACCCACCAGAGCGGCCATGGCCGGCTCCAGGCTCATCAGCACGCCGAAGGCGGCCTTCGGCAGCGTGCGGAGCGCCTCCAGCTCCAGCGAGTAGGGAATAGCCGACGACAGCATCGCCACCGCGGCGCCCATGCCGAGCACCCCCGGCTCGAGCAGGGCGCCGCCGGCGTCGGCCACGCCCACAGGCGCCAGCACCAGCGTGGCCACCAGCATCGCCAGCGCCAATCCCCCGCCGCCGGTGAAGGCCTGGCCTACGCGCGCGCTGAGCAGGATGTAGCCGGCCCAGAAGCTGCCGGCCAGGAGCGCCAGCGCCACGCCCAGCGCGTCGAGCGAGCCGAAGTCCCCGAAGTCGGACAGGAGCAGGATGCCGGCGGCGGCCAGCAGCACCCAGAGCACGTCGAGCGCGCGCCGCGAGCCGGCCACCGCCACGGCCAGGGGACCAGCGAACTCGAAGGTCACCGCTACGCCAAGCGGGATGCGGTCGAGCGCGAGGTAGAAGGAGAAGTTCATCCCGGCCAGGGCCAGGCCGAAGGCGGCCGCCAGCCAGAGGTCGCGCCGCGGCACGCCCGCGATCCGGGGGCGCCAGATCGCCGTCAGCAGGAGCGCCGCGAACAGCACGCGCATGAACACAGTGCCGCCCGGGCCGGCGTCGTCGAACAGCGTCCTGGCGAGCCCCGAGCCAAGCTGCACGGAGGCGGTGGCGAGAAGAACGAGCAGGACGGGGGGCACCGCCCCGCCAGGCTATGGGGAGGTGGAGGCGGCTGCCTCGGCGGCGCGCTGCTCGAGCTTGTCCACGTCGGGCGCCCAGTGGGCCTCGGCGTCGAGCGGGGTGTCGCGCAGGTAGACCTCGGCGTCCAGCGCGGCCATACAGCCGCTGCCGGCGGCGGTGACCGCCTGGCGGTAGGTGTGGTCCACCAGGTCGCCCGCGGCGAACACGCCCGGCACGCCGGTGCGCGTGGAGCGTCCCTCGACCTGCACGTAGCCGTTCTCGTCGGTCTTGACCTGGCCCTCGACCAGGTGCGAGTTGGGCTGGTGGCCGACCGCCACGAAGGCGCCGTCGATCTCGACCTCCTTGGTCGAGCCGTCGTCAGTGTGCTCGAGCACCGCCTTGCCGAGCGAGCCGTTCTCGCCGGGCACGAACTTCTGCACCACGTACGGGGTGAGCAGGTCGATGTTGCCCGCCTGCTTGGCGCGGTCGAGCATGATGGCCGAGGCGCGGAAATCCTCGCGCCGGTGCACGATGCCCACGTTGCTGGCGAACTTCGAGAGGAAGGTGGCGTCCTCCATCGCGGTGTCGCCGCCGCCCACGACGATCGTGGGCTTGTCGCGGAAGAAGGCGGCGTCGCAGGTGGCGCAGTAGGACACGCCCCTTGCCGCGAGCTCGTCCTCGCCCGGAACGCCGAGCTTCTTCGGCTCTGCGCCCATGGCGAGCACGACCGACTTGGCGCGGATCTCCTTGTCGCCCACGAATACCTTGTGCACGCCGCCGTCGCTGGACAGCTCGATGCTGGTGGCGTCGTCGGTGAGGAAGCGCGTGCCGAAGCGCTCGGCCTGGTCGCGGAACTGCTGCATCATCTCGGGGCCCATCACGCCGTCGGGGTAGCCCGGATAGTTCTCCTCGTCGGTGGTCTGCTGGAGCAGGCCCCCCCAGGCGAAGCCCTCGATCATGAGCGGATCGAGGTCGGCGCGCGAGGTGTAGAGCGCGGCCGTGTAGCCGGCAGGGCCGCTGCCGACGATTACGACGTCTTCAAGATCCTTGATCTCGGTGTTCAAGTAGCCTCCGCTGCCGTTACTTTACTTTGTGAAGTATAGACACCTTCGCGGACTTTCTGGCCGCCCTCCTCCTCCCAGCCCGCAACTGTGCGCCGCAGCTGGAAGTAGGCCACGATCCCAGGCGGGATCGGGAGCCAGAAGGCGATCACCCGATACATGAGCACCGCGGGGAAGACGGCCGCCGTGGACACGCCGAACAGCACGAAGGCGGCGATCATGCCGGCGTCCACCGAGCCCACGCCGCCGGCCGGCGAGGGCACCAGGTTGGCCGCCATGCCCACGAAGAAGCCCTGAATCAGGACGGCGATCGGCACGTTGCCGTCGAAGGCCTGGAACGAAGCCCACAGCACCGCGATGTTGGCGGCCCAGAAGCCCACCGCGCCGGACACCGCCAGCGCCCCGCGGCGCGGGTGGCGAACGTAGTCCATCGCCGTGCGCACGCCGGTGGACACCGTGGCCGGCCCCGTGGCGAGCTTCCGCACGAAGCGCTTGCGGCGATAGCCGCCCGCGAAGCTGTCGATCCGGCGTTCCACGTCTTCCGGGATCAGAGCGATCAGCGCGAACACGAGCATGATCGCGCCCGCCACCCCCGCCGGCACAATCGTGCCGCCCACGGGCGCCTCCCCGCGCAGGACCCCTACGCGCAGCAGGACCCCGAACACGACCAGCGCGATCAGGTACACGCTGTACATCAGCACCAGGAAAGCCACCATCCGGCAGGCCGAGCGCCGCCTGGGCATGCCGGCCTTGCGAAGCGCCCAGTAGGTGAGCGCGATCCCGCCCGCGCCCGCGGCCGAGAAGATGCGGGTGGCGGCCAGGCCGGCCATCGTGATCTCGTAGGACGCGCGCGCGTCGAGGCGGCGCTGGACCGAGTCGTCGCGCGTGCCGCCCAGCACGCCGCGGAACAGCGCGACGTAGGCGCCGAACGCGCCGAAGTTGAGCACGATCGCGATCACGACCCAGTACCAGGTGGCATCGTCGAAACGCGACAGCGCCTCGTCCAGCCCGAGCAGCTTGGGGGCCAGTACGTAGACGGCCCCCACCAGCAGCACGAACAGCAGGCCCAGGGACACGAGCTTGCGCCGGTCCGAGAGCAGCGACTGGAGGGCGCCCACCTGCTCGAGCTCCTGCGCCGAGTCCTCGTCGTCCTCCGCCAGCTCGCGCTCGAGCTCGAGATCGCGCGGCGGCGGCGCGGCCGTCCGCGTGCGGCGCCGGCCCCTCATGCCTGCCGCGGCAGCAGCCGGGGGAGCCCGCCCGCGAGCAGCTTGGCCCAGGGCTCGGCGCGCGGCGCGAAGCGCCAGACCGCCTCCGCAAGCGCAAAGCCGGCGATCAGGTCGATCACGTAGTGCTCGCCGAGGTACACGAGGCCGAAGCCGAGCGTGCTCGCGTACGCCCAACCGAGTGCCGCGGGTCGCCGGCCCACGCCCGACAGAAGCCGGGCGGCCATCACGGATGTGCCGAAATGCAGTGAGGGCATGGCAGCGAACGGGTTCCCCTGGAGCGAATGGTAAAGCGGGTCCCAGGCGCGCTTCCAGACGCTCTCCCCGGCCTCCGCCATGATCCGCCGCACGGGGGGGATCTTGCCCTGCTCCGCTGCCCACCACGGCGGCGCGGTGGGCAGCACCCAGTAGACCACGCAGCCCAGGTCGAAGCATGCCGCCATCCGGACCGCCGAGCGCGCGTAGAGGTTGGGATGGCGCAGAATCAGGTAGGCGAGCGTCCCGTGCGGCACGAT
>DAIMGB010000201.1:0-4616 GCA_036724195.1 Thermoleophilaceae bacterium | reverse complement strand
GGTCTCCGCCGTGCTGGGCCCGCTGATGTTCGCCGCGGTCTGCCTGGTCCCGCGCTTCGCCTTCCCACCCAGGCGCTACGCCAGGAGCTGAGCGCAGGCGGTGTCGCCGAACCACTGCTCGTACTGGTCGGGCGTCCAGCCGCGCTGTCCCACCAGTAGCTGCCACAGGTCGGGGTGGTTGAGCGTCCACAGGATGTCGGCAGCGCGGTCGACGTCGAGGCCGGGTCGCAGTCCTCGCCTCTCGTCCACGGCCTTCACGATCGAGCGCTGGTTGTCGTGGAAGTCGGACTGGATGCGGCTCCACAGCGTCCCGATGTCGGAGTCCATGGGAGCGGCGCTGCGGATCACCTCCAGCACCGGAGCGATGCGCAGCTTGACCACGCGTGAGTTGCGCGCGTTCAGTCGCAGCTGACGCTCGGGGTCGGGCTCCTCGAGCACCTCGCGATACCACCGGCGGTCCATCACGGGCACATCGCCCTCGTCGCCGCGCAGGAGCAGGTTCCAGAGCGAGCGCAGGACGCCGCTCTTGGTGTCGAAGGCCACGTAGACGGTCTTGAGCGCCACGCCGGCCTCGGCTGCGATTGCCGCCATCGTCGTCGCGGCATAGGACTGACGCTCGAACAGGCGCTGGGCCGCGTCGAGGATGTCGCGGCGGGTCGCGGCCGCCTGCTCGCGCCGGCGGGGGGACTCGTAGGGACGCTTGCCCTTGACACCCTTGGCCATTCTGTTACGTTACCGGTAACTTCATTACTTGCTATGAGTAATCAATTGCAGGTTCAGCGAAGGGGAAGGTCATGGAAGCCCAGAGCGTCGTCCAGCAGGACCTCCGCGCCCACCTCCACGGCATGTGGGCCGCGGTGGCCGGGTCATGGGGCGAGCACGCGGATTACGCGGACGAACGCGGGGCGGCGGCCGCCGAGCGGATGCTCGAGCTGACAACGCCCCGTCCGGGCGAGCGGGTGCTGGAGCTTGCGTGCGGGCCGGGCGGATTGGGGCTGGCGGCGGCGGAGCGGATCGGCCCCGCCGGCGAGGTCGTCCTGTCCGACGTGGTGCCCGAGATGACGTCGATTGCTTTGCAGCGAGCCCGCTCGCGCGGGATCGGCAACGTCAGCGCTCGGGTGCTGGACATCGAGCGGATCGACGAGCCCGACGGCAGCTTCGACGTGGTCCTCTGCCGCGAGGGGATGATGTTCGCCGCCGATCCCGCCCGCGCGGCGAGCGAGATGCGGCGCGTCCTGCGGCCCGGCTCGCGGCTCGCGGTCGCGGTCTGGGGGCCGCGCGAGCGCAACCCCTGGCTTGGATTCGTCTTCGACGCGGTGAGCGCGGAGCTCGGCCACCCGGTGCCGCCGCCGGGCGTGCCAGGTCCCTTCTCGCTGGAGGACTCCGGCGAGCTGGCCGCCCTGCTCTCCGACGCCGGGCTCGCGGACGTGGTTGTCGGCGAGCTGCCCGTGCCCCTGCGCGCCGGCTCCTTCGAGGAATGGTGGACGAGGACCCGTGCGCTCGCAGGCCCGCTCGCGAAGATGCTCGTCTCGCTGCCGGAGGAGGCCGAGCAGGCCATTCGCGACCGCCTGCGGGAAATGACCCGCGCGTTCGAGACGCCGGCCGGCCTCGAGCTTCCCGGCCTGAGCCTGATCGCCGCCGCGCACGTGCGCTAGCCGACGCGCGTGCAGCGCCGTCCGCCGGAAGCGCGTGGCATGATTCCGGTTCGATGAGCCGCCGCATCCTGGTCCTTCTTGCGACGCTCGCGGCTCTCGCCGTGGCCGCGACCCCTGCCGCGGCGCAGCTTCCGGCCCCGCCGGCGCCCCCCGCTCCGCCGGCTCCCCCGGCTGCGCCGGGCAAGGCGACGCTGGGCGTCAAGGGCGGCGTTGCCACCAAGCGCATCCGCTACTTCGCCCGCAAGCAGCGCGTGCTCGTGACCGGCACGGTCAAGCCCTTCGTGGCGCATCAGACCGTGACCCTGAGCGTGGTCGGCAAGAAGGGCA
Organism: Thermoleophilaceae bacterium; assembly: GCA_036724195.1. Classification (GTDB taxonomy): domain Bacteria; phylum Actinomycetota; class Thermoleophilia; order Solirubrobacterales; family Thermoleophilaceae; genus DATACN01. Next base: position 2,634 of record DAIMGB010000201.1, on the reverse strand, counting down.
AGGTCCTCGCGCGCCGCCGTTCGGCGATCACTCGGGGCCCGAAGGGAACCGGCCGCTACGCCATGCGCTTCAAGACCCGCGGGGCAGGCTTCCTGCGGCTCGTGGTCAAGCACAACGCCACTCACCAGCAGGCGGCTTTCCGGGCCAGGGCGCGCCGCATCCAGGTCATCCATTGGAGTGCCGGCCAGGGCGCGCGCGGCACCCGCGTCGTGCTGCTGCAGCGCCAGCTGCACTCGCTCGGCTACGCGGTGCCCCTGACGGGGCAGTTCGACGGCGGCACGTCGCGCGCCGTCACCGCCTTCCGCAAGGCCAACGGGCTGGGCCGCACGGGCTTCGCCGCGGCTGGAGTGTTCGACCGGCTGCTGAACGGCCGCGGCGCCTTCAAGCTGCGCTACCCGGGCGCTGGGCGCCACGTTGAGTTCGACTGGTCGCGGCAGGTGCTCGTGCTTGCCGACAAGGGCCGCCCCTTCCGCACCTACCACGCGTCGTCGGGCAAGCCGTCCACGCCCACCGTGTTCGGCACCTTCCACTTCTACAGCAAGCAGCCGGGCACGAACGCGCACGGCATGGTGGACTCGAACTACTTCATCGGCGGCTACGCCATCCACGGCTACCCGTCGGTGCCGAACTTCGCCGCCAGCCACGGCTGCATCAGGGTGCCGATCCCGAACGCGCGCGACATCTTCGACCACGTGTCGCTGGGCGAGACGATCTTCGTCTACCGCTGAGCGGCCGCGTGAAGCGCCGCCTCGTCCACGCGCTACAGAAGTACCTGCTGAACCCGCCGATCAAGCTCGGCCTTCGGTACGGAATCGCGGCGCCCGGATACGCGCTGCTCGAGACCAAGGGCCGGAAGAGCGGCAAGCCCCGCACGACGCCGGTCGGCGAGGGCCGCGAGGGCAACAGCTTCTGGATCGTGACCGAGCACGGGCGCCAGGCCGGCTACGTGCGCAACCTGCAGGCCGACCCGCGCGTGCGGCTGAAGCTGCGCAGGGGGCTGGGCTTCGAGTGGCGCAGCGGCACCGCGCACGTGCTGGCGGACGACGATCCGCGTGAGCGCCAGCGGCGGCTCGCGCGCCGTCACCCGATGCGGCGGCTGAATGCGTTCGTGGTACGGGTGCTCGGGACCGAGCACCTCACGATCAGGATCGACCTGGACTAGGCCGTTCGCCAGTCGCCGCCGGAGTGCGTCTTCGTCCGCGGCATCATGTTGGCCAGGAAGCCGATCCCGAAGCCGTACACGAGCAGCGCGAGCACCGCGGGCACGCCGTGCGTGACCCAGTTGCTCTTCGAGGTCGACACGAGCTGGCTGAAGGGGGTGAGCAGCACGTCGTTGGCGTCGTCGATCGCCTCGCGCACCTTGCCGTGCTGGCGCTCGCGGATGGCCTCGTCCTGGGGGCTCGGCGCCGGGGGCACGACCACGGCGGTCTTCCCGTCGGCCGACTGGTCGATCTTCGACTGCTGGGTCTGCGAGCCGGCGTTCAGCTCGTCGATGGCGAACAGCAGGAAGCCCAGCGCCACGATGGCGCAGACGGAGATTGCGATGAAGCGCAGCAGGCTGGCGACCATTGCGGGTTATATTCGGCAACTTCCGTGTCTTTCCTGATAGATCCGCCCTGGCTTTACACGAATGGCCAGGCCTACGCCCGCCTCGCGCCCGACTCCGCGCAGGGCCGTACGGCCGCCGGAGCGGCCGCCGCGACCATCTCCGTGTTCTGGCTCGTGAGCGTTTCGCTCTACCTCAACCGGCGCTGGACCGACCCGCTCGCCAAGGCCTGCGGGGCCGAGGACGGCCGCGACTGGATGCTCAACTCGGGCGTGCTCAAGCTCGACCACCGCTCGGCCGGCCCCCGGACGCACGCCGTGTCCGCGCTGATCTTCCTCACCTACCCGCTGTGGCTCCGGCTGGGCTACAGGCAGGGGCGCAGGGCGCACGCGTGAGCGATGCCCGCGAGCGGCTCGTGGCCGAGCTGCGCGAGCACGCGCTCGTGATCGGGGAGGTCACGCTCACCAGCGGCCGCACCGCTCAGTACTACGTGGACGCCAAGCGGGCGATCCTGCGCCCGGAGGGGTTCATGGCACTCGGCGAGCTGGTGGCGGAGGAGGCCGCGGCCCACGGGGCGACCGCCGTGGGCGGCATGACGATGGGCGCCGATCCGGTGGCGTGCGCCGCGCTTGCCGCCGGCGCGCCCGTGAAGGCGTTCTTCGTCCGCAAGGAGGCCAAGGCGCACGGGCTGCAGCGCTCGATCGAGGGGCCGTCGCTCGAGCCCGGCGAGCGCTGCCTGGTGGTCGAGGACGTGGTCACCACCGGCGGCTCCACGGTGGCGGCGATCGAGCGCGTGGTTGGCGAGGGGTTCGAGGTGGCGGGCGTGGTGTCGGTGCTCGACCGCCTGGCGGGCGGCGACGAGGCGATCGGCGCGGCGTCGGGCGGCGCGCCCTACCGCGCGCTCACCACGATCGACGACGTCTATCCCGATCGCCCCGACCGGTAGCGCCGCACCTCGCCGGTCAGTCGTCGTGACCGCCGAAGCCGTGTCCGCGGTGGCGGCCGCGATCGTGCCGCTCGAAGTGGCCGTGGCCGCGGTGGCGGCCGCGATGCCGAAAGCGCTGTGGCGCGGGCGGCGAGGCCAGCAG
>DAIMGB010000200.1:0-4624 GCA_036724195.1 Thermoleophilaceae bacterium | reverse complement strand
ACCCAGTCCACGTAGCGGTTGCCGTCCACGTCGACGAGCTCGCCGCCCTCGCCGCGCGCGACGAAGATTGGGTCGCGCCCGATCGAGCGCATCGCCCGCACCGGCGAGTTCACGCCGCCGGGCAGCAGCTCGACGGCCCGCGCGTAGAGCTCAGCCGAGCGGGAAGCTACGTGAGTGCCGTCGAGCAGCCGGGGGCCCCGCCCCCGGCTGCTATGCATGCGCCGCTTCCCACTTCTGGTGCTCGCCCGTGAAGTAGAGGAGGCGGATCTTCTTGAACTCGGTCGAGGAGTACAGCGTGCGGCGGTCCTCGATGCCGGTGTCGGCCGCGATCGAGTCGAGGATCGCGTCGCACTCCTCCTTCGAGCGGCCGTGGGCCATCGTGAAGAGCGAGTAGGGCCAGTCCTCGTAGGTCGGGCGCTCGTAGCAGTGCGAGATGCCGCGGAAGGAGGCCATGCGCGGGCCCAGCTCCATCATCCGTTCCTCCGGCACGCGCCAGACGCCCATGCCGTTGGCGGAGAAGCCCGCGCGGCGGTGGAAGAGGATCGCGGCGACGCGGCGCAGGATGCGGCGCTCGCTCATCGACTCCAACTGCTCCAGCAGCCGCGCCTGCGAGATGCCCAGCTCGGCGGCGGCCGGCGCGTAGGGCTCGGGGACGATCGGCATGTCCCCCTGCAGCGTCTTGATCAGCTCGATGTCGAGCTCCGAGAGCTCGGCGCGCTCGGGGTCCTTCGGCTCCTCGGCCACCCCCGCCGCGGCCAGGTCGTCGGTGCCCTTCTCCATCTCCAGGTCCATGCGGATCTTGAACAGCTTCAGCGTGGGCAGCTGCCGCACGGACTCGGCGCCGGTCAGCTCCTGCAGCACCTGGAGCGTGCCCTGCAGCCCCAGCTTCGAGTCCGGCTCCGTGGCGATCGTGAACCAGATGTTGAAGTCGTGGTCGCGCAGGTAGTTGTGCGAGACCCCGGGGTGCGAGTTGATGATCTTGGCCGCGCGCCAGGGGTGCTCGGAGTCCACCTTCGCCGCCACCAGCATCGAGTCGTGCCCGAGCACGCGCGTGTCGAAGATCGGCGTGACCTGGCGGATGATGCGCTCGCGTACCAGGCGGTCGGTGCGCTTGAGTACCTCGTCCTCCGACGCCCCGGCCAGCTCCGCCACGTGGGCGAAGGGCCGCTCAGCCAGCGGGAAGCGGCCCTGGAGCAGGTTGAGGAGCTTCTTGTCGAGCTCGTCGAGAGGGATGGCCGCGCCGTCCTTGCGGCTGCGGACCTTGGCTATCGAAGCCACTCGGCCACGTCCTTCGCGTGGTAGGTGATCACGACGTCGGCGCCGGCCCGGCGGATGGCGGTGAGCGATTCCAGCACGGTCGCCCGCTCGTCCAGGTAACCGGCGGCGGCGGCCGCCTTGATCATCGAGTACTCGCCGCTCACGTTGTAGGCAGCCACCGGCACGCGCACGGCCTCCTTCACGCGGTGGATCACGTCCAGGTACGGCAGCGCCGGCTTGACCATGACCATGTCGGCACCCTCTTCGACGTCGAGCAGCGCCTCGCGCACGGCCTCCTCGGCGTTGGCCGGATCCATTTGGTAGGTGCGCCGGTCGCCGAACGCGGGCGCCGAGTCGGCGGCCTCGCGGAAGGGCCCGTAATAGGCCGAGGCGAACTTGGCGGAGTAGGCCACGATCGGCGTGTCCTTGTGGCCCTCGGAGTCGAGCTGCGTGCGCAGCGCGCCAACGCGGCCGTCCATCATGTCGCTGGGCGCCACGGCATCGGCACCGGCGACGGCGTGCGAGATGGCCGTCTTGGCCAGCAGCTCCAGCGTGACGTCGTTGTCGACCGTGCCGTCGTCGCGAACCACGCCGCAGTGCCCGTGGGTCGTGTAGCCGCACAGACAGACGTCGGTGAGCACCACCAGGTCGGGGTGCGCCTCCTTGAGCGCGCGAACGGCCAGCTGCACGACACCCTCGTCGTCATACGCGCCGGTGGCCTGGAGGTCCTTCTCGGCAGGCAGGCCGAACAGCAGCACGGCGGGCACGCCCAGGTCGTGGACCGCGCCGGCCTCCTCCACCGCGTGCGAGATCGACAGGCGCTCGACGCCCGGCATCGCCTCCACCGGGGTGCGGCTATCGGTGCCGAGCTCGACGAACATCGGCATCACCAGATGCTGCGGGCTCAGCTCGGTCTCGCGGACCATGCCGCGCAGGACATCGCTCCCGCGCAGCCTGCGCATGCGCGTGGCTGGGAAGGCCATGTCCCTCAGTGTAGGGCGGCCGTGCCCCCAGGGGCCGCCCTGTTCGAATGTCTGTGGCCTAGGCGGCCGCGGGCTCCGGGTCGGGCCGCATGATCACGGTGTCCGCCACCCGAATGACCTCGTCGACCGGCAGGTCGGCGCGGCCCGCGTGCTCGCGGATGGCCTCCTCGCTGGTGGCCTGGTAGATGCAAACCGTCCCGACCGAGCCGCCGCCCTCCTCCAGCACGTAGCTGCGAATCCAGCGGATGTCGTCGGACATCTCCTCGTCGCCGACCTGCTTCGACCGCGCGGCGGCCTCCTCGAGCTCGCTGCCCGAGCGCCAACCACTTCTTCTCAGGATCACGTAGGTATCCATGTTTGCCTCCTTTCGAGCCGACCCTACGCCGCTAGGCGAAGCGGCGCAAGGCGAGCCGGCTGAGCGCGCCGAAGGCCAGGAACAGCGCGGCCAGGTGGAGCAGCGGCGTGCCCATGCCGCCGGAGTCGTTCAGCGCCGCGTTGAGCGCGTCCAGCGCCGGCTTGAAGGGAAAGATCGCCGAGATCACGCGGATCACGTCGTAGAGCACGGGCGCCACCGCGCCCGACGGCACCAGCGCAAGGAAGGCCAGCGGCAGCGCCAGCATGAACGCCAGCAGCGAGGCGGCGCGCACCTCGCGCGTGATCGCGCCGATGGCCAACCCGAGCGCGGCGAAGGAGAGCGTGCCGGCCGCCAGCGCGACCAGCCAGAGCGGGAAGCGGCTCCAGTCCAGGCCGACGAACAGGCCCAGGCCCCCCAGCATCAGTAGGCAGACGGCGAACGAGCAGAGCGCCGCCAGACCGGCCTTCTCGAGCAGCAGCCCGGTGCGTGACACCAGCCCGCGCACCAGCCGCGCGAAGGCGTTCTCCTCGCGCTCCAGGGCGAGCGATCCCGCCGCCAGCAGCAGCGTCACGAACATCATCGACACGGCCACGGCCAGCGCCACCGCGAACGAGCTGAGCGAGGTGGTGCCGCCGTTGATCACGGTGGAGCGCACGCGGATCGGCTCGCCCACCACGTCCAGGACGTCGTTGGAGAAGGCGAGGTTGTCGCGCGCGAGCCGGGCGAAGCCGATCACGCTCTGCACCTGGTTGCCGACGCTCCCGCCGCGCGGCAGGTCGAGCGCCGCCTTGCGCAGGATCTGCTCGGAGCGCTTCAGGCCCAGCACTTGGAAGTCGCGCCCGAGGAAGCTGTACTGGCCGCCGTCGCGGATCAGGGAGAGCAGCCGCAAGGACTCGTCCGCGATCCGCTTGGTGAGCGCCGCATTGGCGATCTGCACCTGCGAGCGGATCGTGTTCTCCACGAACTGCTTCTTGGCCGGGTCCTCGGCGTTGTAATAGACCTCGACCGTCCCGGGCTGGAGGCCCGTCTGCAGCTTGGTGGCGATGTTGGCCGGGATCACGAGCGCGCCCAGCACGTCGCCGTCGCGCACCTTCTGGATCGCCGCGCGGCGGCTGTTCACCCGCACCGGGTCGATCGCGTGGAACAGGCCCTGCGACTGCTTCGAGAGGTCGATGCGCTCGCCGCCCAGCTCGATCACGTTGGCCGACGCCGGCACACCGTTGTAGAACGCGACGCGCGGCTTGTCGGGGCCGCGCGAGATGGCGAAGCCGATCAGCGTGGCGATCACGATCGGGTACAGCACGAGCAGCGCCACCAGCAGCGGCGAGCGCCCCAGGATCCGAAGGTCCTTAAGCAGCAGCCAGCGCACGCTGTCAGTGGCCCTGCTGGTGAAGGAACGCCACAAACGCGGCCTCGAAGTCGAGGCCACTCGTGCCGACCACTCGCTCGAGCTCCCGCGGCGGGCCGGTGAACAGCAGCTCGCCGTCTGCCAGCACCGCCACGCGGCTGGCGTAGCGGTCGGCCTCCTGGATGTTGTGGGTGGCGAAGACCACGGTGGTTCCCTCGCCGGCGAGCCGCAGGATGAACTCCCAGAGCCGCTCGCGCTGGCGCGGGTCGAGCGCCGCGCTGGGCTCGTCGAGCAGCAGCACCTCGGGCGCCACCAACAGCCCGATGGCGATGTTCACGCGCTGGCGGTTGCCGCCGGAGAGCACGCCCACCTGGTCGCGCGAGCGCTCGCGCAGGCCCGTCAGGTCGAGCATTCGGTCCACCGCGGCGGCGGGATCCGCGACGCGCTCGAGCCGCGCGAACAGCGCCAGGTTCTCCTGCACGGTGAGCTTCGAATAGAGGGCCGGCTGCTGGGGAACCCAGCCGACCTCGCCCTGCGACTTCGAGACGTTGCCGGCGTCGGGGCGCTGGATTCCGGCGAGGATCGAGAGCAGTGTGGTCTTGCCAGCGCCGTTCGGCCCGATCACCGCCCGAAGCTCGCCCGTCTCAACCGCCATCGAAACGCCGTCGACGGCCACAATAC
>DAIMGB010000199.1:0-4655 GCA_036724195.1 Thermoleophilaceae bacterium | reverse complement strand
GCGCTTGAACAGCCAGGTGTCCTTGAAGGTGGTGAGGATGTCCGTGAGCGGCGGGAAGTAGAAGGTCTTGCTGCCGGCCGAGAGCACGCCCCAGAGCACCAGCAGGAGCAGCGGCACCGTGATCTCGAGGCCGATTGCGAGGGCTCGCTCGCGCCGCGAGCTCACTACGCGCCCTCCGCGCCGGGCCGGTAGGACGGGTGCCAGTGCAGCACGCGCTTCTCGGCGCCCACGAAGATCAAGTTCAGCGCCAGCCCCAGCAGGCCGGTGACCATGATCAGGGCGTACATCAGCTTCACGTCGCCGCCGGAGCGTGCCACGTTGATCGAGCGCCCCAGCCCGGACGAGCCGATCACGAGCTCGGCGGTTACCGCGAGGATCAGGGACACCGCCGAGGCGATGCGCAGGCCCGTGGCGATGTACGGCAGCGCGCTCGGAAGGGTCACCCGGTACAGCCGCCGGATCCGGCCGACGCCGAACGAGCGCGCGGTGTCGGTCGCCACCGGATCCACGTCCTGCACGCCGTAGAGCACCTGCACGAGCAGCGCCCAGAAGGCGGCGAAGGCGGCCAGGAAGACCTTGCTCTCGAGGCCGCTGCCGTACACGAGGATGGCCAGCGGGATCAGCGCCACCGACGGCACCGGCCGCAGGAACTCGATCACGCCTCGCAGCGAGCGGTAGAGCAGCCGGCTCGACCCGATCACCACCCCCAGCGGGATCGCCAGCGCCGCGGCGATCCCGAGGCCGAGCGCCCAGCCGGCCAGCGTGTTGCCGATGGCGGTCCACAGGTCGCTGCTCACGGCCTGGTCGGCCAGCGTGGACAGCGTCTGCGAGATCGGCGGGAAGTCGCGGCTGTTCAGCAGCCCGATCCGCGGCGCCAGCTCGAACAGGACAAGCACCCCAAGCACGCTGACCCAGGGGAGCAGCCGGTCCGGGAGGCGTCTGGACACGGCCGCCACCGCGCTTAGGGCTGTCGGATCAGGTCGTCGAGGTTCGGCTTCTTCTTGATGTAGCCGTACTGCAGGGCGAGGTCCGAGGTCTTCTCGATCGTCGGTCGGTTCAGGTCGGCCTTCCACTGCGGCAGCTTCATGTGCTGCGCGCCCGCCGGCGGAATCTTGGTGTAGGTGAGCACCGCCTTGCGCACCGCGTCGGGGTGGCTCTGGGTGTACACGAGCGACTTGTTCATCGCCCGCGTGAAGCGGTCCACCACGTCCTTGTTCTGCGAGGCGTACTGCTTGGTGACGAAGTAGTTCGCCACGGTCAGGCTGGGCGCGGTCTGCTCGTACGGGTAGAGGATGGGCTTCGAGCCCTGGGCGAGGCCCTGGCTCACGAACGGCTCGACCACCCAGGCGGCGTCCACGCGGCCGGCCTGCAGGGCCGCGTTCGCGTCGGGGAACGGCAGCTCGAGGTACTTGACCTTCTTGTAGTCCGCGCCGGCGTTCTTCAGCGCGGTGTTGATCGTGAGCGGGCCCACGTTGTTCAGCGAGTTCACCGCGATCGTCTTGCCCTCGAGGTCCTTCGGCGACTTGATCGGGCTGCCCTTCTTCACGAGCACCGCGTCCCACGCCTCGGCGGGCGTGGCCTTCTTGGCGCCCAGCACGCCCTGGGTCACGATCTGGAGCGGCAGGTTCTTGGAGCCGGCGATGATCAGGGAGGTGGTGTTGGAGAAGCCGATCTGGTCGTCCCCCGACACGGTCGCGGACACGATCGCGGGGCCGCCGTCGGCGATCTTCGGCTTGATCGTGAGCTTCTCGTTCTTGAAGAAGCCCTGCTTCATGCCGACGTAGAGAGGCGCGACGTCGGCGATCGGGATCACGCCCACGTTGAGCGTGGCGGGCTTCCCGTTCTGACCGCCACTGCTCGAGCCGCTGCTCCCACAGGCGGCCAGTAGCGAAGCGCCCGCGAGCGCGGCGCAGAGCGCCGCCAGGGTCCGTGATCGGTGCAACATCAGCCTTGGTCTCCCCTCCGTTGGTAGAGACGGTGGTATCCGGGGAAGGGAAAAGTCAAACAATATGTCCTAGAGGGCTAGCCTTGAGGTACTGGTGCACGAAGGCAATGGCCATGCTGCCCTCCCCGACGGCGGCGGCGACGCGCTTCACCGGGCCGAACCGGACATCGCCGCAAGCGAAGACGCCGGGGACGCCCGTCTCCAAGAGGTAGGGGTCGCGCTCGAGGTCCCAGCGTCCGGCTGCACGAACGTCGGAACCAGTGAGCACGTAGCCGTGGCGATCGAGTGCGATCTCGGGCGGAAGCCACGCCGTTTCGGCGTCCGCTCCGATGAAGAGGAACAGCCCGCCCGACTCGAGCCGGGTCGTGTCGGCTGTCGCGGCGTTGCGGACCTCGACCGCCTCGAGCGACACCCCACCGTGGGCAGCGACGACCTCGGTTCGATACATCGTGCGGATGTTCGACCGGGTCGCGATCTGGTCGACGAGATAGCGCGACATGCTCTTCTCGAGGGTCTCGCCGCGGCAGAGGATGGTCACGCTCCTCGCATGGCTGGAGAAGAGCATGGCCGCCTGCCCTGCCGAGTTGCCGGCACCTACGATGTGAACGTCCAAGCCATGGGTGTCCGCCGCCTCGCTGCGGGCCGCGCCGTAGGAGATGCCCTTCCCGGCGAGCCGGTCGAATCCGTCGATCGACAGGTGCCGCCACGCGACTCCGCAGGCGAGGATGATCGTCCGCGCCCGCATGACGTCGCCGCCGTCGAGGTACACATGCCGCGAGACGGGGTCGATCCGCGTGATGGATCGGGTGACGAGGATCTCGGCGCCTAGCCTCCGCGCCTGCTGGAGCGCGCGGCTCGCCAGCTCATCCCCCGAAACACCAGACGGGAAGCCGAGGTAGTTCTCGATCCGAGACGAGGTTCCGGCCTGGCCGCCGGGAGCCTCCCGCTCGATCACGATCGTGCGCAGGCCCTCCGATGCGCCGTACACGGCGGCGGCCAGTCCCGCGGGCCCGGCACCCACGATCACGGCGTCGTACTCGGCCGCCACGGGTTCTGTCGCGAGGCCCAGCAGCTCGGCCACGCGGCGGTGCTGCGGTCGCACCACGGTTTTCCCGTCGACGACGCGGATCGTCGGCCAATCTCTTTCGGCCGGCAACGGACCGCCCCAGTGCTCGGCCGCGTCCGGCGCGTCGGGCGTGAGCCACCTGAACGTGATCTGGTTGCGCTCGAGGAAGTGCCGCAACGCCGCGCAGGACGCGTCCCAGCGATCCCCGATGACGATCGCGCGTGGCGGAGGCGGGTCGGCTGCGATGCCCTGCAGCCCGCGCGATCCGCCCATCCGGTAGGCCGCCAGCTTGCCGACTTCCTTGGCGACGTCGGGCACCACGGCCGCAACCGCGTGGTAGTCGTGGGCCTCGACCCGCATGATCCGCGACGTCTCGTTCGCCCGAAACCCGACCGGGAACACCGTCCCTAGTGCGATCGGCACCTCGCCGAAGATCTCCCCAGGGCCGCGCTCACCGACGACGCGCGCAATCCCATCGACGAGCTTGACCGGCTCGATGCGACCCCCGAGCACTGCGAAGAGCGCGCGCTCGGAGCCCTCGTGCGCCGCGTACTCGCCCGGGGCGAGGGTGATTCCGCCGCCGCCCGGGAAAGCCGCTCGCGCTCCGCTGGGCCGAGAGCGGCGAAGATCGCGATGGCGCCTATCTCGTCCGGCGTCACCATGACCGGAACCTCCGCGGCTTGGTGATCGGTGCCGCGCTGCGGCCGATCGCGTGCAAGGCCGAGACCGCCGGGCCACAGGCGCGACCACCGCGGGATCGCACGGGCACAACGCTACTCCGTCGCATCCGTCCGCGCACGTCGCCGGCCGCCCCGCTGCGCTAGACCTTGAAACGCTCGCGAACCTCGGGCGGGAACAGCTCCTCCGGCGCGAGCCGCCTCGCGCACACGCCCTGCTCGTGGGCGCGCTCCAGGAACCAGTCGAGCGTCACGCGGTTGGGCTCGATGCCGTAGGGCCAGAAGTCCTCGCCGAAGCGCTCTGCCATGCGCTCCGCGTGCGCCGGGCCGAACGGCACCGGGAAGCGCGGCGCGTTCTTGTCGAGCGCGCGCCCGAGGCTGCGACGCTTCGCCTCCTCTAGGGCGGTGAGCAGGTTCATCGCCAGCCACGGGCGTTGCGCGTGCACGTCGGCGCGAAGCGCCACCACGTGCATGATCGGGAACACGCCCGTGTCGCGGTGGAACTCCTCCTCCACGGCCCGGTAGTCCGTGAACAGCCTGACGATGCCGGCTCCGAATCCCGCGGGCGGGTGAGCCGCGATCACGGCGTCCAGCTCGCCCGCCAGCAGCAGCTCGTTCAGCGACGAGTCCGGCCGCGGGGTCACCGACACGCCCTCCGGAAGCTCCACGCTGACCCCCTCGCCGCGGCCGCGCTCGTTCGTGCCCGCCTGCACCCACTGCACGCCCCGAAGCGGCACGCCGAACTGGTGCTCCAGCACGCCGCGCGCGTAGACGGTCGCCGTCTGGGTCCACTCGGGCACGCCGATCCGGCCGCCGGCGAGCGCGCCCGGGTCGTCCACCGGGCCGTCGTCTCGAACGAAGATCGCGGAGTGGCGGAACGAGCGCGACGTGAAGGCGGGAATCGCCACGAGCGACTCGTCCCCGGCCGCGCGCAGCGAGCTGTATTTGGCCAGGGACAGCTCCGACG
>DAIMGB010000198.1:0-4669 GCA_036724195.1 Thermoleophilaceae bacterium | reverse complement strand
CTTCAAGACCCACATCCGGGACCGGAACACCTACCTCTACGCCAAGCCCACGGTCGACTCGATCAACGACCCGGACCTCAACGTGCGCCAGACCTACTCGGTCACGCGCTTGACGTACCGGAAGGGCAAGTTGATCCGCAGCCGGAAGATTGGCGGCGGCCCGACCGCGCCCAACAACGCGGGTAAGAAGACGATCCCGAATTACAACGGGATCGCCAACCAGGCCATCCGCGGGCTGAAGGGCGGCGGCAGGGTGTTCACCGGGCAGCGAGACGATCCGTTCTTCATCGACCTCACGGTCCCGTTCGACGCGCTGAACTTCCGGCTCGCTACGGGCAACCAGGGTGGCGGTGTCGACGACGTGGCCGGCTACAGCGTCCACTCGGTCGTCCTCCAGGTGCCGGAGGCCCAGGTCACTCGCAACCACAAGTCGGTGGCGGGTCCCTCGGCATCCAACGCCGTAGTTGGCGTGTGGAGCTCCACCGAGCGCCGCAGGCTGCAGCTGACGAACAGCACCCGCAGCCGCACGAAGCACAACCGCTACGTGCAGGTCTCCCGACTGGGCAACCCGCTGGTGAACGAGGTCGTGATCCCGCTTGGGAAGAAGGACCAGTTCAATCGCACGAAGCCGAGCCAGGACGCAAAGCTGTACGGCAAGTACGTCCTGAACCCGGAGGTCGCGAAGTTGATGAACGCCCTGTTCCCGGGGGTCGTCAACGCACCGGAGAAGAACCGCACGGATATCGTGACGGCGCTTCTGACGGGCATCCCGGGGCTCACCCAGATCGGGAAGCACCCGGCCGCGGCGGACACGCTCAAGCTGAACCTGGGCGTGGCGCCGAACCCGAACCCGAGCCGCTTCGGGGTGCTGGCCAACGACACCGCGGGGTTCCCCGACGGTCGCAGGCCGGCCGATGACGTGGTGGACATCTCCGTCCGCGTGATCGCCGGGTTCCTGAAGGGCAACAAGAAGGCGCTGGGCGACGGGGTGGACCAGAACGACAAGCCGTTCTCGGCCTCGTTCCCCTACCTGGCGAACCCGACCGCAGCGAACGACTCCCATCCCAAGAGGACGGAGCCGCCGCACGGTCCGACGCCGGAGCAGCCATAGGAGGAGGGCAACGCGGGGAGGGCTGGCGCCCTCCCCGCCGCCGCCCGCGGTCACATGACGCTTCGCAAGCTCAATCCGCTCACCATCGTCGCCGTGACGCTCGCGTTCGTCGCGACGCTGCTCACGCTGACGTTCATCAACCGCGGCCAGGCCGGGCTCGGCGCCGCCGACCAGACCGACCAGGTCGCGGCGTCGCACTCCACGGCGCAGCGCATCCGCGTCCTGCAGGCTGCAATTCGCGCACATCCGGAACGCGGCACCGGCTACTCGCTGCTGGCCGAGGCCTACCTGCAGCGCACGCGCGAGACCGGCGATGCCGCCTACTACGCCAAGGCCGACGGTATCTTGAGGCGCACGCTGCGCCGCAATCCGCGCGACCCTGCCGCGCTCACCACCTTCGCCGCGCTGGCGGCCTCCCGGCACGACTTCCGGTCCGCGCTGCGCTACGCCCGGCGCGCCCAGCGGCTGGCCCCGCTGCTGGTGCGCCCGTACGGCGTGGTGGTGGACGCCCTCGTCGAGCTGGGCAGATACGGCAGCGCCGGTCGCGCGCTGCAGCGCATGCTCGACCTGAAGCCCGCGCTGCCCGCGTACGCGCGCGCGTCCTATTTCCGCGAGCTGCACGGCGACCTGGGCGGCGCCGTGCAGGCGATGAAGCTGGCGGCCTCCGCCGGCGGCGGCGCGCCCGAGAACGTGGCCTACGTCCAGGCGCTGCTGGGCAACCTCGAGCTCGCCCAGGGCCACCTGGCGGGCGCGCGGCTGGCCTACCGCACCGCCCTCGACAGCTTCCACGGATACGTCCCGGCCGAGGCTGGACTCGCACGCCTGGAGGCCGCGGAGGGGAACCTCTCCGCGGCCATCCGGCGCTACCGCTCGGTGGTCGCGCGGCTGCCGCTGCCCGAGTACGCGATCGGGCTGGGCGAGGCGGAGCTGGTCGCCGGGCGCCGCGGTGACGCGCGGCGGGACTTTGGCGTGGTGCGCGCCGAGGAGCGGCTGCTGGCCGCGAGCGGGGTGAACACCGACGCTGAGCTGGCCCTGTTCGAAGCCGAGCACGGCGACCCTCAGCGGGGGCTTCGCCTAGGTCGCCGCGCCTGGCGCGCCGCCCCGAGCGTGCGCTCCGCGGACGCGCTGGGCTGGGCGCTCACGAGGAGCGGGCGGCCGGCCGAGGGCCTCCGCTTCGCCCGCCGCGCGCTGCACCTGGGCTCGAAGGACCCGCTCTTCCTCTACCACGCGGGCATGTCCGCGTTGGCCGCCGGCAGGCGGGCCGAGGGACGCGCGCTGCTCACGCGCTCGCTCAGCGGCAACCCCCGCTTCTCGCCGCTCTTCGGCCCGCGTGCGGAGCGCGCACTGCGGAGGTCGCGGTGAGGCGCGCGGCGCTCATTCTCTGCTGCGGCGTGGCCGCCGCGCTCGCGACAGCCCCGGTCGCGAGCGCCCATCCGCTCGGCAACTTCTCGGTGAACCACCTGAGCACCGTCCGGATCTCCGCGGACCGGGTGGACGTGCACTACGTGCTCGACCAGGCCGAGATCCCGACCGTCCAGGAGCGTGGGCTCCCCCACGCCGAGGTGCTGAGGCGAAAGCGCGCCGAGGTCGCGCGCTCGTTGGTGCTGACGGTGAACGGTCGGCGCGCCCCGCTGGCGCCCGTGGGCCACCCGCGGCTGTCGTTCCCGCCGGGGGCTGGCGGCCTGCGGACCACGCGGGTCGAGCTGGCGTTGCGCGCGCAAGTGCGCCGGCCGCGCCGTGTCGAGCTGGCCGATCGAACCTTCCCGGGGCGAATCGGCTGGAAGGCCGTGGTGGCCGCCGCGGGCAGCGGCACAGCCGTGCGCACCGGGGCGCCCAGCGGCGACCCCACCGACGGACTGAGGCGCTACCCGAAGGACCTGCTGAGCAGCCCGCTCGACCGCCGCGAAGCGAGCTTCGGGGTGGAGAGCGGTGACGGCACCCTCACCGCTCCGCGTTCGGAGGGCGGCAGCGCCGCCACCACGCGAGCCGCCGCCGACGGCTTCGCCGGCCTGCTGGCGGACGCAGCCTCCGGCAAGGGCGTGCTGATCCTGCTGCTGCTCGCCGCGTTCGGCTGGGGAGCGCTGCACGCGCTGAGCCCCGGCCACGGCAAGGCGATGGTGGCCGCCTACCTGGTGGGCACCCGCGGTACTCCGCGGCAGGCGGTCGCGCTCGGGATCACCGTGACGGTCACGCACACGATGGGCGTGTTCGCGCTCGGGGTGGTCACGCTGGGGCTGTCGCAGTACGTGCTGCCCGAGCAGCTCTACCCCTGGCTCACGCTCGTCTCGGGCCTGATGGTGGCGGGGGTGGGCGTGGCGGTGCTGCGCTCGCGCATCCGCCACTCGCACTCGCACTCGCACTCGCACTCGCACTCGCACCACGAGCATCACCACCACCACGAGCCCCGAGCGCTCGGCCTGCGCGGCACGCTCGGCATGGGCGCCGCGGCCGGCCTGATCCCCTGCCCGTCCGCCCTGGTGGTGCTGCTCGCGGCGATCTCGCAGCACGAGGTCGCGCTCGGGCTGCTCCTCATCACCGCCTTCAGCCTCGGCCTGGCCGCCACCTTGACCTCGCTCGGCCTGGTGGTGGTGTGGGCTCGCCGGATAGTGCCCCCGCGCCTGGTCTCGAGCCGCCTGGTGGCCGCGCTGCCGGCCGCGTCGGCGCTGCTGATCGTGGCCGTCGGATTCGTCCTGACCGCGAAAGCCGTGCCCGGGGTCGTCTGACCTGATGACCGAGAAGAGGAGAGCCAAATGAACTTCGACTTCCTGTTCAAGCCGCTGGAGGCGCTCGACGCCTGGCTCACCGGTCTGCTGTCCGGAGCCCCGCTGCTGGTGGCGCTCGGCATCGCGTTCGTCCTGGGGCTGCGCCATGCGTCCGACCCCGACCACCTGGTGGCGGTCACCTCGCTGGTGGCCGCCGAGGACGGCGACACCGGGCGGGCCACGCGGCTCGGCGCCTGGTGGGGGGCGGGACACGCCGGAATCCTGCTGCTGATCGGCCTTCCGCTGATCTTCCTGAAGTCGCAGCTGCCCGCCTGGCTCGAGAACGGCGCGGAGAAGGCCGTCGGCGTGGTGATCCTCGCCCTGGCCACGCGCGTGATGGTGAAGTGGGCTCGTGGCGACTACCGCTCGAGCGCCCACGCCCACCACGACGGGCACGGCTGGCGGCGACACCTACGTCGCGGCCGGAGCCACGGGCATCGACACGTCACGGTGCGGAGCCCGGCGCAGGCGCTCTCGATCGGCGTGCTGCACGGGCTCGCCGGAACCGGTGCCGTGGTGCTGCTGCTGCTGGCCGCGATGCCCACGAAGCTCGAGGCCGCGATGGCGCTCGCGGTGTTCGCGCCAATGTCGGCCGTGTCGATGGCCCTCTGCACCACCGCCTACGCGTGGCTGCTCACGCGACCGCTGGTCGAGCCCGTCTACCGGGCCGTGCTGATCCCCGGGCTGGGGCTGTTCGGGCTCGTGTTCGGGCTCTGGTACGCGGGGCTGGCCTAGCCGCCGGTCTGGTACGCGCGAAGGGCCAGGGTCACGATCAGCAGCGCGCCGATCGTCATGA
>DAIMGB010000197.1:383-4669 GCA_036724195.1 Thermoleophilaceae bacterium | reverse complement strand
GGGCCTCGGGCGCGACCGGGTGGTCCTCGGGCGCCGGGAGGATCTTGCCCTCGCCGTAGATTGCACCGCCGGTGGACGTGTTGATCACGCGCCCGGCACCCGACTCGAGCGCGGCGCGCAGCACGTTGATCGTGCCCTCCACGTTGATGCGCGCGTCGAGCGCGGGGTCGGCCACCGACTTGCGCACGTCGATCTGGGCCGCGAGGTGGAACACGGTCTCCGGCCGCACCCGGCCGAAGACCTCGGCGAGCGCCTCAGGCTCGCGGATGTCGGCCTCGGCCAGCTCGGCGCCGCCGGCCAGGGCGCCCTCGAGGTTCTCGCGCTTGCCGGTGGAGAGGTTGTCCAGCACTGTGACCTCGTCGCCGCGCTCGACCAGGGCGTCGACGATGTTCGAGCCGATGAAGCCGGCTCCACCGGTGACCAGGGCACGCATGAGGCGCCGCATCCTAGTCGCGGCCCGAGCTCTTGCTACGGTCGCCGCGAATGCGCGGCCTGTTCGTGACCTTCGAGGGAATCGACCGCTCGGGCAAGACGACCCAGGCGCGGATGCTCGTGGAGGCGCTCGGCGAGGATGCGCTGGGCGTACGCGAGCCTGGCGGCACCGAGGTGGGCGAACGGGTTCGCGAGCTGCTCAAGGACCCGGCTGTCGAGCTGAGCGCGGAGGGCGAGGCGCTGCTCTTCGCCGCGGCGCGCGCCGAGCTCGTGGCACAGGTCATCCGGCCGGCGCTCGAGCAGGGCCGCGTCGTTGTGTCCGACCGCTTCCTCGACTCGTCGCTTGCCTACCAGGGCGCGGCGCGCGGGCTTGGCATGGAGGAGGTGGGCGCCGTGAACGCGCTCGCCACCGGCGGCCTGCGGCCCGACCTGACCTTCCTGCTATCGCTGGACCCGGCGGCGGCGGAGGCACGCGCGGGGGAGAGCGACCGCTTCGAGGACGAGGGCCGCGGCCTGCAGGAGCGCGTGCTGGCCGCCTACGAGGAGCTGGCTGCGGCCGACCCGGGCCGCTGGCGACGCATCGACGCCGAGCGGGCCCCGGAAGCCGTGCACGCCGAGGTGCTGGCCGAAGTCGAGGCGGCGCGCAGCGGGGCGCGGGCGTGAGCGCCGCCCCGGTCGCCGGCACCGAGGACCACCCGCAGGCGCGGATCGTGCTGGGCGCCGCCCTGGCCACCCAGCCCTCGCACGCGTACCTCTTCCACGGGCCGGCGGGCACCGGCAAGCGGACCGTGGCGCGCGCCTTCGCCGCCGAGCTGCTGGCCGAGGGCGAGCCCGACCCCGAGGACACGCGGCGCCGCGCGCTGGGCGGCAGCCACCCGGACCTGACCTGGGTGCGGCCCACAGGCGCGCACGTGATGCGCACGAGCGACGTTGACGAGGCGGTGATCGGCGCGGCCACGCGCACCCCGTTCGAGGCACGCCGGCGCGTGTTCGTGCTCGAGCGCGTGGAGACGATGAACGACGAGGTGGCGAACCGGATGCTGAAGACGCTGGAGGAGCCGGCGTCGTTCGTGCACCTGATCCTGCTCACCGACTCGCTCGGCCAGGTGCTCGAGACGGTGGTCTCGCGCTGCCAGGCGGTGCGCTTCGACCCGCTGCCGGCGGACCGGATCGCCTCGGCGCTGGAGAGCGAGGGCGTGCCGGCCGACCAGGCGTTGGCCTGCGGGCGCCTGGCACTGGGCAACGCGGAGCGCGCGCGCTACCTCGCCTCCGAGGAGGGCGGCGAGCTGCGCTCGGAGGTCGAGAGCTTCATCGCCGCGGCGCTGGAGGGCGAGCAGGGCGGCGAGGCCTGGCAGCCACTGCTGGCCCGTGCCGAGGCGCGGCGCGCGGAGGCCGAGGAGGCCGCGGGCGCGGTGCGCGCCGAGCGCCTTGAGCTGGAGCCCAAGGGCCGCGAGCGCCGTGCGCTCGAGCGCGAGCTCGAGGAGGCCGCCAAGCGCGACGGCCGCCGCGCCCGCACCGAGGTGCTCGACCTGGGCCTGAGCCTTGCCGCGCTCGGCTTCCGCGACCTGGTCTGCCTCGCCGAAGGTGCTGACGGCTCGGTGCTGGCCACCGACCGCGCTCCCGTGCTGGGCGAGCGCGTTCGCGGCCGCGACCCGCGGCGCCTGCGCCAGGCCGCCGAGCGGATCGAGGACACGCGCCAGTCGCTGGAGCTGAACGTGGCCGAGGACCTGGCGCTGTCGGCCCTCGGGTTTCGCCTGGCGTCGCTGGTGGGAACGTCCTAAGACATGCCCGACTACTCGCAGATCAACCTGAAGGAAGTGAAGGACCAGGCCAAGGGCTTCGGCCTGGAGGGGATGGAGGCCCGCTTCCCGCACCAGGAGCTGGGCGCCGGACTGAGCTACCAGAAGTACGAGCCCAACACCCGGATCCCGTTCGGCCACCAGCACGAGGAGGCCGAGGAGATCTACGTGGTGGTCAAGGGCAGCGGCCGCATGAAGCTGGACGACGAGATCGTCGAGCTCAAGGAGTGGGACGCGCTCAGGATCGCCCCCCCAGGTTACGCGCGCCGTGGAGGCCGGCCCGGATGGCATGGAGCTGCTCGCCGTGAACTCAGCCGGCCACACCTCGGACACCGAGCCCATCCCGGGCTGGTGGTCCGACTAGGCCAGGCGCCTGCGAGCGGCCAGCAGCACGGCGATCGCCCCCGCCGCCAGGCCGGCGGTCAGCACCACTTCGAGCGGCCCCAGGTGGCCGTTCAGCAGCGAGATGATCCCGGTCAGGGCGATCAGGAAGACGAGCACCAAGATCAGGACCCTGAGCAGGGCAGACATGCTCCGACCCTACACACGCGCGAGGCGGCCGGCTAGAGCGTCGAGCTGGCGACCAGGTAGAAGAAGCAGAGCGCCAGCACGGCGGTGGTGAAGGCCCACAGGACGGCCCAGCCCGCCGCCTCGTGGCGCTGCATCTGGGGCCGTGCGATCCCGAAGATCAGGATCAGCTCCACGAGCACGGCGGCGATCACGAAGGTGAGCACCGTCCACAGCCCGGTGAAGGCCATGACCACGTAGAGCAGCACCGGTGCGATCACGGCAGCGCCCGTGGCCGAGAGCGCGAACACGAAGTATTCGTTGAAGCGGTCGCGGTAGATCCGCTGCCTTGGGTCGAGGCCCGCTCGGGCCCTGCGGCCCGTGTCGTCGTTGTGCTCGCCCGTCTCCGCCACGGCGGGCATGATGCCATGCGCGACCTCGAGCACCGCCGCAGCCGCGCGGCAGGAGCGGATCCGGCCAGGCCCGACGCCGCTGTCCACCCGCAGCACCCGGCCCCACTCGTCGAGCCAGAACAGGTCGAGCGCGAAGCGCATGCCGAAGGTGTGGACGGAGCGGCAGCACGGAATCAGGAGCGGCTCCGCGGCCTGTCGCCGCAGCGCCAGCCCCCGCATCCGGTCCCTTCTCGACAGCGCGATCCTCACGAACTGGGAAGTCCGGCACCGCACTACACTCGTCCCGCTTGCCGCCTTAGCTCAGCTGGTAGAGCACCACTCTCGTAAAGTGGGGGTCGTCGGTTCGAGTCCGACAGGCGGCTTCAGCCGCGCCCGCGGTGGAAGCTCACGAGCTCCTCGCGCCCCGCCCCACCGGAGGTCGCGAGCGTCAGCACCGGGCCGACTCCGCGCGCGAAGAACTTGTGCTCGAGAAGCCGCGGCTCGAGCCGCGTGAAGTCCTTGGTCATGACGGTGCGCGGGTAGTACCCCGCCGGCACCTCGGCCTTCTCGTCCACGCTGAGCACGCGAGCCTTGTCCTCGGCCTCGCCGGCCTGGAACTCCTGGCGGTAGGCGAGCCCCGGCTTCGGGTGGGCCGGCATCACGACGCCCGGCTGGGCGTTCTTCACGCCGGTCTCCCACGATCCCTTCGTCGAGGGGGCATGGCCGGCGGAGTACTCCTTGGTCTGCTCGCCGAAATACCAGACGTTGCCGCGCCGGTCCTGGGCGAACCAGTCGTGGGTGTCCTCGACCAGGCGGCCCTTCTCGGTGACCACGTCGTGCACCACGCGCGCCCGGATGCCGGCGATCAGCTTCGTGCGCCGTGCGACCGCGACCACGTCGCGCTGGACGCTTCCGCCCTCGTGCTCCACGTAGACCCAGCGGCTCCCCGGCGCCATCGGCAGCCATTGGTTGTCGATGCGCGTTGTGAAGTTCGAGGGGTGGAGCTTGACCGGCTCGCTGCCGGTGGGAAGGGAACCAGCGCTCGCCTTCCCCGCTGCTTGAGAGCCACAGCCGGAGGCGAGCGCGAGGACGGAGAGCGTGAGAGCGGTGGAGCACGTACGTCGATTGGTCTTCATACGGCCAGGTCTACTCCCGC
>DAIMGB010000197.1:0-373 GCA_036724195.1 Thermoleophilaceae bacterium | reverse complement strand
AGCTTGACCGGCTCGCTGCCCTGCGGCAGCGAGCCGGTGCCGGTCTTCCCCGCTGCGTGCGAGCCACAGCCGGAGGCGAGGGTGAGGACGGTGAGTGTGAGCGCGGCGGAGCGGCTGTTGAGGTTCATACCGCCAGGTCTATTCCCGCTGGATGAGGTGATGGTGAGAGCTGTGTGCCGGGCAGCTCGATCCAGGCGTCGGCGCCGCCGCCGGGCAGGTTGGCGACGCCCGCCTCCCGGCCGTGGGCTGCGGCCACCGCGGCGACGATGGCCAGCCCGAGGCCCGCACCGCCTCGCCCGCCGCCGCGGTCCTCTCGCGTGAAGCGCTCGAAGGCGTTGTCGATCAGGCCGGGCGCGAAGCCCGGCCCGGCGTC
>DAIMGB010000196.1:0-4681 GCA_036724195.1 Thermoleophilaceae bacterium | reverse complement strand
GCGCGCCGTGCAACAGCGTGTAGGCCACCAGGTACGGGATCGAGAACTTCGCCTGAAGGCCGTCCTCCACTTCGTCGTAGGCGGCGGCCTGGCGCGCCCGCGGATGCACGCTCACGGTGAGCTCGCCGTCGTCCGGGGCGGCTGTCGCCAGCTCGATCGCCGAGTGGGCCTGCAGGCAGCAGGGGTAGGCCTTGATCCAGTTGCGCGGCGCGGCCGGATCGCCGTCGCCGGCCTCGGCGAAGCGGCCGCCGAAGGCCTCCTCGAAGCCGGCGGGGCCGCTCGCCACCGCTTCGCTGATCGAGGCGCCCGCGGCCGCCAGCCGCGCTGCGTGGGCGCCGGCCGCCGCGGCCATCCCCACCTGCAGCGACTTGCCGTCGCTTCCGAACGCCGCGCGCAGCCCGCCGGCGCGCAGCAGCGCCAGGCGCACCGCGGTCCGCTCGCGCTCGGCATCCAGGTCGAGCAGCCGTGCGGCGGTCACCGCCGCGCCGGCCACGCCGCAGACCGCGGTCGGGTGCCAGCCGCCCTCGTACAGAGCCGGATGGGAGGCCTCCGCCAGCGCGCCCATGGCCTCGAAGCCGGCCGCGAACGCGTCGAGCGCGGCGCCGGCCGGGGCGCCCAGCTCGGCGCCGAGCACTACGGCGACAGGCGCCGTGGGCGCGCTCAGATGTGAGAGGCCCGGCTGGAAGGTGTCGTCGAAGTCGAGCACGTGGCCGGCGGCGCCGGCGAACGCGATCCGCTCGAGCAGCCCGGCGCCGGCGGCTCGCGCGGCGCGCGGGCCCGGCTCGTCGCGGCCCGCGTACGCGCAGGCCAGCCAGTCGAGCAGGGCGACCCGGTGCGCCGCGCTCGCGGCCTCGGTCCCGTTACTCGACGTTGGGGTCAGGCGTCTCGGGCCCCTTCGGGTCGGGCTGGGGCGCGTCCGGCGCGCCCGGGTCCGGCTGGACCGGGGGCGAGGGCTCCGGGAGGTCCGGCCCGTCGGGCGGCGGCGGGCCCGTGGGCGCCTCCGGCAGTGGCGACTCGGGAAGCCCCGGCTGCGGCACTTCCGCGCTGATCGTGGGGACCGTCATGGTCCCCATCTCTCCAGTTAGGCGAGGCGGGAAACGCGCGGCGCCCTTCGCAGGCTCGCGCGCTCCGCAGGCTCGTGCCGTTCGCCAAGCACCCGGCTCGGCCGGGTGCGCAGGCTCGGTATTACCCGCGCATCCCGAAATCGGTTGTGTAGGTGGCCGCCGAGCGGGCGGCGATGCGCACGGGGGCGCCGAAGGAGATGCCGATGCCGATGTGCCTGAAGCTGGGCTGCAGGATGTTCGCGCGGTGGCCGGGGCTGTGCATCCAGGCCCGCACGATCGAGCGCGGGGTGGAGAGGCCGCCTGTGCCCCAGGCGATGTTCTCGCCCACCGACCAGCGGCGCGCGAGGTGCAGGTAGCCGGAGCGGCGGATGCGGTCCAGGAAGGTCGCTCCGGAGAAGGAGTTGTGCGAGAAGTAATGAACGCGCGCCATCTCGACCGAGTGGCCGCGGGCGGCCTGGCCGAGGCGCTTGCTCATCTTTAGGCCCTTCAGGTGGTGAAGGCGACGCTGCTTGTTCAGCAGGCAGAGCGTGGCGCGGGCCAGGGCGCGGCGGCTGACCTGGCCGGCCTGAGCGCCTGTGTGCAGGCAGCTATGGGAGCGGTGGTGGGCCTTCTTCGCGGATGTGACAGGCGCCAGGGACAGGCTGGTGGCAATGGCGAGAGCCAGGACGAGGAGCAGGCGTATGGTGGAGCGAGGGGCAAGCACGTATGCCCTTGTGATCGCCCGGGGCGGGGGGTGCCTGCATACTTCATTTGGCCAGTTGGACGGATGTTCTAGGGTCCAGACCCGTGCCGCCAGCCGCCATTCTCGACGTCGACGGCACGCTCGTCGACACGAATTACCAGCACGCGATCGCGTGGTATCGCGCCTTTCGCGACAACGGAATCGTGCTGTCCATCTGGCGTATCCACCGCAGCATCGGGATGGGCGGGGACCAGCTCGTGGAGGCGCTGGCCGGCGAGCAGGCCGACCGCGAGAAGGGCGATGACATCCGCGACGCCGAGAAGGAGCACTACTCCAAGCTGATCGGCGAGGTCGAGCCGCTCGAGGGATCGCGAGAGCTGATCGAGGAGCTCAAGGAGCGCGGCCACGCCGTGGTGCTGGCCAGCTCGGCCAAGGAGGACGAGGTCGACCACTACCTCGGCCTGCTCGGCGCGCGCGAGCTGGTGGACGGCTGGACCACCTCCAGCGACGTCGAGGCCACCAAGCCCGAGCCCGACCTGGTGCAGGTCGCGGTCGAGAAGGCCGGCGGCGGCGAGGCGGTGATGGTGGGCGACTCGACCTACGACTGCGAGGCGGCCAAGCGAGCGGGCCTAGAGACGGTGGCGGTGCTCACCGGCGGCTTCTCCGAGGATGAGCTGAGCGACGCCGGCGCCGCGGTCGTGTTCGAGTCGATCGTCGCGCTGCGCGACTCGCTCGAAGAGACGCCGCTGAGCGGCTAGCGGTCCGATGGCGGACAAGCTCGGCGCCTACAGGAACAAGCGGGACCTGAGCGCCACGCCGGAGCCCGGCGGCGGCAGGGGCGAGCCGGGCGGGCAGCGCTTCGTGGTGCAGGAGCACCACGCGCGGCGACTGCACTGGGACCTTCGCCTGGAGCACGACGGCGTGCTGGCCTCGTGGGCGCTTCCGCGCGGCATCCCCGAGCACCCCGACGAGAACCGTCTGGCCGTGCATACGGAGGATCACCCCCTCGAGTACCTCGAGTTCGAGGGCGAGATCCCGAAGGGCAACTACGGCGCCGGCACGATGGCGGTCTGGGACAGCGGGACCTACGAGGCCGAGAAGTTCCGCGACGACGAGGTGATCGCCGTGTTCCACGGCGAGCGCGTGAGCGGCCGCTACGCGCTCTTCCACACGCGCGGCGACGACTGGCTGATCCACCGCATGGACCCGCCGGACGACCCTGGCTACGAGCCCATGCCCGGGCGGCTGAAGCCGATGCTCGCTCGCAGCGGCTCGCTGCCGCGCGACGAGCACGCCTACGGCTTCGAGGTCAAGTGGGACGGCATTCGCGCGCTCATGTACTGCGACCACGGCCATGTGGAGCTGCAGGGCCGCAACTTCACCGACTTCACCCCGCGCTACCCGGAGCTGCGCGAGCTGGCGAAGGAGCTGGGCGCGCGGCGCGTGGTGCTCGACGGCGAGGTGGTCGCGCTCGGCGACGACGGGAAGCCGAGCTTCGAGCGCCTCCAGACGCGCATGCACCTCGCGTCGGACTCCGCGGTCCGGCGCCGCATGAAGGACACGCCGGTGAGCTACGTGATCTTCGACCTGCTCTACCTCGACGGCCACTCGGCGATGGGCCTGGCCTACGAAGGGCGGCGCGAGCTGCTGGAGCGGCTCGAGCTGGAGGGCCCGTCGTGGCGCACGCCCGGCTACCACCGCGGCGAGGGGCGGGCGCTGTTCGACGCCACCGCGGAGCTGGGCGTGGAGGGCGTGGTGGCCAAGCGGCTCGACTCGCGCTATGAGCCCGGCCGGCGCTCCTCCGGCTGGGTCAAGGTCAAGAACGTGGCCCTCCAGGACGTGGTGATCGGCGGCTGGACTCCGGGCGAGGGAGGCCGCAGCTCCCGCTTCGGGGCGCTCGCGGTGGGGGTCGTGGAGGACGACGGCCTCAAGTACGCCGGCAAGGTGGGCACCGGCTTCACCGAGCAGACGCTCGGCCTGGTGCAGCGCGAGCTCGAGCCGCTTCACACCGACGTGAGCCCGTTCCACGGCCGCCAGCCGCCTAAGGGCACGCAGTTCGTGGAGCCGACGCTCGTGGCGTCGGTCGAGTTCCGCGAGTGGACCCGCAGCGGCACCCTGCGCGCCCCGTCGTTCAAGGGGCTGCGGCCAGACAAGGACCCCGCCGAGGCGGCGCGCGAGGCGCAAATTCCCGCCCGTCAGGAAGGTTAAGCGGCGCGAGCCGGGTAACTTTCAGGGCTATGCCGCGCGCCATTTGGAGCGGAGCCATCAGCTTCGGGCTGGTGAACATCCCCGTGAAGCTGTTCAGCGCGGTCTCGCGCAAGACCGTGCGCTTCCACCAGCTCGACGGCGAGGACAACCAGCGCATCCAGCAGAAGCGCGTGAACCCGCGCACCGGCGAGGAGGTCCCGTACGAGAACCTCGTCAAGGGCTACGAGATCGGCCCCGAGCGCTACGTGGTGATCACGCCGGAGGAGCTCGACGGCCTCTCCCCCGAGAAGACCCGCACAATCGACATCGAGGACTTCGTGGACCTCGACGAGATCGACCCGATCTTCTACGACCACCCCTACTACCTGGTCCCCGACAAGGGCGCCGAGAAGGCCTACAGGCTGCTGCTCGACGCGATGGATGCCGCCAACAAGGTGGCCATCGCGCGCGTGGTGATCCGCTCGAAGGAGAACCTCGTGGCGATTCGCCCCCGCGGCGACGTGCTCACGATGGAGACCCTGCTGTTCGGCGACGAGGTGATCGAGCCCGACCAGCTCGACGGGGTGCCGGAGGCCGCCGACCAGAAGAAGACCAGCAAGCGCGAGCTGGACATGGCCCAGCAGCTGATCGACTCGCTCTCCTCCGAGTTCGACCCCGACAAGTACCGCGACGAGTACCGCGACCGCGTGCTCGACATGATCGAGCGCAAGTCGCAGGGCGAGGACGT
>DAIMGB010000195.1:2635-4684 GCA_036724195.1 Thermoleophilaceae bacterium | reverse complement strand
CGGGCACCAGGCCGGCCGAGGGGAAGGCGAGGATGTAGTCGAGCTGGCTGTCCCGCGCGGTCAGCCGGATCGTGATCCGGCCGCTCTTGTCGTCGGCCGTGATCCCCGTGATGTCGCTGCCCTTCTGCTTGCCCTTCTCGTACTGCGTCACGCCGTCGATCAGCTCGAAGAAGCTGCTGCCGCCCCAGCCCAGCGTGAGCGAGCGCTGGATCGCGTGCTCGAAGTCAGAGGCCTTGACGGGCGTGCCGTCGGAGTACCTCAGCCCCTTGCGCAGCTGGAAGCGGTAGGTCTTGCCGTCCGTGGACACGTCGGGCAGCTTCTGCGCGGCGGCCGGGATCAGCTTGGAGCCTTCGGCCCCCTCCTCGTGCTTGTAGGTCACGAGGCCGGGATAGATCAGCCAATGGGCCTGCGCGGCCTCGAGCGAGTAGGCCAGCGCGGGGTCGAGCGAGTCGGGCGTCGCGATTTGGGCGATCGTGATCGAGCCGCCCATCTTGGCGTCGCCCGCTGGCCCCGAATCGCCGCTGCCGCAGGCGCCGACGAGGGCGGCGCACAGCACCGCCGAGACCAGCAGGCATGGGACTCGCATTCTCAGGCGAGTTCCTCGCGCATGACCGCGAGGGACTTGCGAATGAGGCGCGAGACGTGCATCTGGGAGAGGCCGACGCGCTGGGCGATCTGGGTCTGCGGCAGCCCCTCCTCGAAGCGCATCCGCAGGATCTCTCGCTCGCGTGCCGGCAGCCGCTCCAGCGCGGGCGCCAGCGCGGCGCGCTGCTCGGAGCGCTCGAACCCGGCGTCCTCGGTGCCGATCGTCTCCATCGGGTCGAGCTCGTCCTCCCCGCTCGGCCCGCTCGAGAGCGAGACGGTGGAGTAAGCCGAGCCGACCTCGAGCGCCTCGAGGACCTGCTCGGGCGTGGTCTCGAGCTCGGCCGCGATCTCCGCGATGCTCGGCGAGCGCGCGAGCGTCACGGTCAGGCGCTCGATGGCGCCGGACATCGACGCGTTCAGCTCCTGGAGGGCGCGCGGCACGCGGACCGCCCAGCCCTTGTCGCGGAAGTGGCGCTTGATCTCCCCCACCACGTTCGGCGTGGCGTAGGTGGCCAGCGACACGTCGCGAGACAGCTCGAAGCGGTCGATCGCCTTGATCAGCCCGATGGCCCCCACCTGCTCGATGTCCTCGAGCGCCTCGCCGCGGCCGGCGTAGCGGCGCGCCAGCGAGCGCACGAGCGGCAAGTGGCGCTGGATCAGCTGCTCGCGAGCGCCCGTGTCGCCCCCGTCGTGGTAGCGCCGCAGCAGGTCGCGGTCCTCCTCCCGCGCGCGCTCGTTCGCGACCGGACGGCGGGAGGGCACGTTCACGGTACGGCCCTGACCTTCTCCAGCCGCACGACGATGCCGCCGTTCGAGACGTCCTCCACCCCGAAGGAGTCCACGACCGTCTGCAGGACGCGCTTCAGGTTGAGCTGGCCGGGCGCGGCGTCGCCGTCGCGCAGCGCGTCGCCGATCGCACGCTCGCTCAGGGGCCCCACGCGCGTGCGCACGTGACCCTCCTCGAGCTCGAACGACATGTGCACGCTGCGCTGGCCGCCGGCCTCGGCCAGCAGCCGCTCGACCGCCAGCTGTAGGTCGTCGATCTCCTCGAAGGCGAAGTCCACCCGCTCCGCGATGCCGCCGATGATCAGGCGCACCACCGGCTGGAAGTCGCCGGTCAGCGGGGCGTCGAGGTCGATGCGGGGCTTGCCGACGCTCATGCCGCCCGCTCCTCGGCAATCGTACCGTGGCCCGCCACGCGGTCCCCGCTCAGCAGGCATGCAAGCTGGCCCGGCGCCGCGGCGAGGGCCGGCCGCTCCAGCTCCACGCGAAGGCTCTCCCCGCTCCCCGTGACCCGGCACGGCAACGGGCGCGAGCGGTAGCGCAGCTTCACCGCGTCCACCTCGGCCGCCGGCCGGTGCAGCAGCGCGCCGTCGAGGGCCACGGTCTTGGTGGCGAGCGCCTCGCGCGGGCCGACCACCACGCGACCGCTGTCGGCGTGCTTTTCGAGCACGAAGAGCGGCT
>DAIMGB010000195.1:0-2625 GCA_036724195.1 Thermoleophilaceae bacterium | reverse complement strand
GCTAGCGATTGAGCTGCTCGACCTGCTTGCGCGCGCGACCGCCGATGCCCGCCACGAAGCAGAGGTCCTGGCTCTCGCGCTTGTCGGCCACGGGCAGGCCGGCCTCGCGCGCGAGCGCGCGCACCTCGTCCTTTGTCAGGGCGCCGAGCGGGAAGGACAGCCGTTCGAGCTGCTCGGGGCGGAGGCGGGCGAGCATGTAGCTCTGGTCCTTGTCGGCGTGCGCCGCGGCGCGAACGAGCGGGCCGCGCTCGTCGCGCGCGATGCGCGCGTAGTGGCCCGTGGCAAGCCGCGCGGCGCCGAGCACACGCGCCAGGTCGAGCATCGCGTCGAAGCGCACCTGCCCATTGCATCGCACGCAGGGGTTGGGCGTCAGCCCGGCCGCGTAGCCGGCCACGAAGTCGTCCACCACCTCGGCGCGGAAGCGGTCGCGCACGTCGAGGGTCAGATGCGGGATGCCCATCCGGTGAGCCAGCGCCCGGGCCCCGCTGACCGCCTGGGGCGAGCAGCAGCTGCGCTCGCCGTCCGTAGCCGGGTCGGCCCACAGCTCCAGGGTGACCGCCACCACCTCGTCGCCCGAGTCGAGCGCGAGCTGCGCGGCGGCGGCGGAGTCCACCCCGCCGCTCATCGCCACGAGCGTGCGCCGCGGACTCTCGGGGAGAGCCGGCGCGCCCTCGCGCGCGGCGGCGCCGAGCGCCCTGTGCAGGGCGTCGGCCGCAAGCTCTGCGGCGTGGCGCGACGCCGGCAGCAGGCCGCCAAGGGCCCCCGCCACGTCGTCCGGGGTCACGCGCGCAGCCTCGAGCAGCGGCCTCCCCTCCACGAGCTCGACCACCGCGCTGCCGGCCGCGCGTACGGCGGCGCAACCCGACGCGTCGAAGCCGGCTTCCGCCACCCGCTCGCCCTCGATCCGCGTGGCCACGCGGATCAGGTCACCGCACGCGGCTCCGCCCGCTGCGCCGGCATGCGGCCACTCGGCGAGGGCGCCGAGTCCGCGTGGATGGTGGAGGTGAGACTGCAAGCCCTGAAAAGGGTAAGGCCAAAAAGAGATGGTGGCCCCAGCTTGCCGCTCCTCCGACTCCGGGTTGGGCCTTGCTGCTGCAAGTGGGTGTCCTCCACGGCGGGCCACGGCCCTACCGCGAGTGGGACTCCCATCCCGGTGGTGTTGGCCTCAACGTAAAGGCCGGCTGGCGCACAAGCTCGAGCCGCGACAACCGTAGCAACGAGCGTCAGCCGCCCGCTGCGGCAACCAGCGCCTGAGGCCGCTCCGCGGCCTCTGCTGCGACCTCAGCCTCTGCGGGCTCCGAGGCGGTGGCGCTGCGCGCTCCCGCGCCCAGCAGCAGGCGGGCGAGCAGGCCGGTGAAGAGGAAGATCGCGCCGGAGATCGCGAACGCCGAGCGCGTGCCCACCGCCGCGCCGAGCGAGCCGGCCAGCAGGGCGCCCACTATCAGCGAGCTGTCGAGCACCGCCTCGGAGGCGGCCACCACGCGGCCGCGCAGCCTGTCGGGCGTGCGCTCCTGCAGCAGCGACTTGTAGGAGATCACCGCCACGGCGTTCCCCAGGCCGGCCACGAGGAACAGGCCGAGCACCGGCTGGAGCGAGCGCGACTGCGACGAGACAAGCACCGCCACGCCCACTGCCAGCAGGCTGACGGCCAGCATCCGCTCGCGGGCAAAGCGCGCCGCCAGGCCGGGTGCCACACCGGAGCCGATCACCATGCCGAGCCCCCACGCGCCCGCCGCCAGGCCGAGCGCCTCAGGACGCTGCGCGAGCGTGCGCAGGATGAAGATCGGTTCGAGCGGGGTCCGGATGGCCGCCGCGACCATCACCAGCCCGATCACCACCATCACGCCGCGAGCGAGCGGAGTCGAGAGCGTGTAGCGAAAGCCCTCGATCAGCGCGCGGTGCGGGGCGGCCTGCGTCTGCTCCTTCACGCGCGGGATGGCGACGGTGCTGATGAGCAGCCCGGAGACCGCGAACGAGCCGGCGTTCAGGCCCAGCGCCAGGTTCGGTCCCCAGTTGGCCGCGATGGCCGCGCCGATCACCGGGCCGATCATGATCGCGGTGTGGAAGCTGCCTGTGAGCATCGCGTTGGCGGCCACCAGCCGCTTGCGCGGCACCAGGTTGGGCAGCGAGGCGGCCACGCTCGGTCCGAACAGCGCCGAGCAGAGCCCGATGCAGGCCGCCGTCACGTAGAGGTGCGGCAGCGTGATGCGATCGGACACGAGCAGCGACGCCACCGCCGCGAAGCGGACGGCGTCGGCGGTGAGCATCAACCACTTGCGCGGCAGGCGGTCGATCAGCGGACCCCCGAGCGCTCCCGCCAGGGCCGCCGGTCCAACCTGAGCGATCAGCAGCGCGGCGAAGGCGTGCGGCCCGGTGTGGTGCTCGGCGAGCGTGGTGAGCACGGCGATCGAGTAGGTCCAGTCGCCCAGGTTCGAGATGCCCTGGGCGGTCCAGACCCGGACGAAGGCGCTGTCTCCGAGCAGCGCACGGAAGTCGCCGCGGCGCGGGCCGAAAAGGGCAGACCCGCAGACGCGGTGAA
Source organism: Thermoleophilaceae bacterium (assembly GCA_036724195.1). Taxonomy (GTDB): domain Bacteria; phylum Actinomycetota; class Thermoleophilia; order Solirubrobacterales; family Thermoleophilaceae; genus DATACN01. Next base: position 86 of record DAIMGB010000195.1, on the reverse strand, counting down.
GCAGTACGAAGGCGCCGATGATGATGATCACGTCGCCCACGCTGAACACGTTGTGCACCGGGAACGAGGCCGGCACGGCGAACACG
>DAIMGB010000194.1:2849-4720 GCA_036724195.1 Thermoleophilaceae bacterium | reverse complement strand
GCATGAAGATGCCTGGCCGTGCACCGTTCACCCCCGTCTTCCACGAGCCCTCGGGTGTCGGTGAGCTGGCCGTTCGCGTCGAGCGCCCGGGTCGACTCGCCTAGATAGACGACGTCGCCACGCTTGTCCTGCGCGTACCAGTCGGTCGTATCTTCGCCAAGCTTGCCGTCGAGATAGAGACGGTCCCGGATCACGGTCGCCCTCACCCCCTTGATCTTCTCGGTCTTGTGGGTGACCTGGAACACGTTCCGCGCCTGCTTCCCGTCCTTGACTCCCGCGTAGGTGAGCGTCGTCCCCGGCTTCAGCGGAAACCACGGGTTGTCGACGTTGCGAACGAAGTTCGCCGGCTTGATCGCAGGCGGCCCGTAGGTAACCGGGTCGCGGGCTGCGCCGGCGCCCGACACCGCCGGCGCGCCGGCGACCCCCAGCGTGAGCGCGGCGACGATGGCTATGACTTGTGGCCGTTTCATGGTTGCTCCCTTCGGCCTCGGTGGGTGCCACGCGGCACCCGAGTTCGCCCACCGTGACAAGCACCCGATGAGCGATCGGTGAGGTGGCGATGAAAATCCGGTGAGGGCTAGGCTTCCGGGCGTGGCGGACTCGAAGACCTGGATCCTCACCGGCTCGCTCGACAACTTCAGGGCCACGCGCGAGCACGGCTTCAGGCTGATCGGCGCGAAGGAAAAGCGCCGCGCGATGGCCGAGCAGATCGAGCCCGGCGACCGGATCGTGTTCTACGTGACCGGCGTGCAGGCGTTCGGCGGCAGCGTGAAGGTGACCGGCCGGCTGTACGAGGACCGCACCAAGGTCTGGCCGGGCAAGCCCGGCAAGGCCGACGCCTACCCGTGGCGCTTCGAGACCGAGCCCGAGCTGATCCTCGAGGAGGACGAGTTCGTGCCCGCCGAGGACCTGCACACGGAGCTGGAGCACGTACGCAAGTGGCCCGCCGAGCATTGGCACCTGGCCTTCCAGGGACAGCTGCGCACGGTCTCGGAGGCCGACGCGGAGCTACTTCAGCGGCGCATCCGCAACGCCGCCGGGTCCCGTACGGCGGCGTGAGCGACGAGCCCGGCCACTCACGCCACTACACGCTCGAGGAGGCGAACGCGACGCTGCCGCGCGTGCGGGAGCTGATCGCGACGCTGCGTTCGGCCAGCGACCAGCTGGGCGACCGTGAGGCGCGCGACGCGCTCAGCGAGGCCACACCCGGCAACGGCGGCGGCGACGCCGGCAAGACGGTGTCGGAGGGCTTCCTCGCGATGCGCGAGGCCATGATGGAGCTGCGCGAGCGCGAGGTGGTGCTGCGCGACCTGCATCGCGGCCTCGTGGACTTTCCCGCCCTGCGCGACGGGCGCGAGATCTACCTGTGCTGGGAGGAGGGGGAGGACGAGATCGACTGGTGGCACGAGCCCGAGGCCGGCTTCGGCGGCCGCCGCCCACTCGAGAGTGGCTGACTCGGCCGCACGCCGCTTCCAGCGGCTGGGCTTCGAGCAGCGCGTGGCCGCGATCGGCTGCCTGCTGCTGTTGGTGAGCACCTTTGGGCCGTTCTCCTTCGTGGAGGCGGCCCAGATCCTGGTGGCGCTGGCGGTGCTGGCGCTGCTGCGTGCGCGGGCCCAGGGCCACCGCTTCCACCTGCCCTTCGGCGACGGCGCGGTGATCGCGGGCGCGGGCGCGTGGGCCGGCGTGCTGATCCTCGTGCGCCTGTTCGACCGGCCGCTCGGCCAGAACCTGCTGGCGCTCGCCTGCACCGCGATCCTGCTGTTCGCCGGCCTGAGGGAGCACGTGAAGCGCCCGCCCGACGACGTGGCGCGCGAGCTGCTCGGCGACGCGCCCGACGACCTGATGCGCCGTCCGGACGAAGGCGAGGAGTT
>DAIMGB010000194.1:0-2839 GCA_036724195.1 Thermoleophilaceae bacterium | reverse complement strand
GCCCCCGACACCGCCCGCACCGAGCCGCTCCCGCCGCCCGAGTTCGAGCCCGGCCCGGCTTCATCCGCGGGGCGGCGCCGCGGGGACGCGGACGAGGAGAAGCCGCCCGGCTGAGCCTCCGGCGGACCGGCGTCAGGTCGGGTGCAGCCGCGCGCTGACGCGTGGGAGCTTCTGGTCCTGGCCCCAGTCGCAGGGCGACTGGCCCGCGCCCTCGCGCGGCACGCCGGCGAGCTGGCCGCCCGGGCAGGCGCTCGCATCCAGTTGGCGGCGCGGGTTTGTGATGCCCACGAGCGCGAGCACACCACCGAGCGCGACCAACCCCGCGGAGATGCCCATGCCGAGACGGAACGCACTCACGGACGCCTGCTTGGCGGAGCGCTCGACCCGGCGGGCGATAGCGGGCGGCGAACCAGTCGCCTTGACCACGGCAAGCGGCTGCTTCTCGGCCTGCTTGACCGCGCGCGCCACCTCGGGCCGCGAGGCGCTTCGCCCGAGCCGGCTCTCCAGCGAGTGGCTGAACTGCGCCGCCACCAGGGTGCCCACGGCGGCGATCGCCACGAGGCCGGCGGTGCGTGCGATCGCATTGTTCACGGCCGACGCGATCCCGGCGTTGTGCTCGTCGGCGTCGGCGAGCACCGTGGCGGTGAGCGGGGCGACTGTCACAGAGAGCCCGAGCGAGAACAGCAGCAGTCCGGGCAGCAGGTCCGTCAGGTAGTTCACGTGGGCGTCCAGGCGGACGAACAGGAGCAGTCCGAGCGCCGCAACGATCGGGCCGATGCCCATGAACAGCCGCGGCCCCAGGCGGTCGGCCAGCGCGCCGAAGCGCTTGGAGAGCAGGAACATCACGATCGTGACCGGCAGTGTCGCCGTGCCGGCCTCGATCGCGCTGAAGCCGGCCACCTGCTGCAGGAAGAGGATCAGGAAGAAGAACAGCAGGCCGAGGCCCGCGTACATCGCGAACGTCTCGACGTTGCCGATCGCGAAGTTGCGGCGCTTGAACAGGTCGAGCGGCAGCATCGGCGCCGGCGCCCGGCGCTCCCAGGCGATGAAGCCCGCGAACAGCACGACGCCGCCCACGAGCGTGCCCAGCACCATCGGGTCGCCGAACCCGCGCAGCGGCTGCTCGATCAGGCCGAAGCTGACGCCCGCCAGCCCGAGAGCGCACAGGAGCGCGCCGCGCACGTCGATCTTCGTGCGAACTTCGGAGCGCGCACCCGCGGGCACCACCCTCAGAATCATCACGAACGTGACCACCAGGATGGGCAGGTTGATCACGAAGATCCAGCGCCAGGAGGCGGAGTCCACGAGCTGGCCGCCGATCAGCGGGCCCAGCACGGTGCCTATGCCCGCCCAGGCCGTCCAGGACCCGACAGCCGCCCCGCGCTCGTCGGGTGGGAAGGCGGACACGATCACCGCCAGCGCCGCCGGCGAGAGCAGCGCCCCGGCGACGCCCTGCAGGGCGCGGCCGGCCACGAGCACGCCGATCGTGGGAGCGACCGCGCACACCGCCGAGGTCACGCCAAAGAGCACCACGCCGGTCGCGAAGACGCGCCGCTCCCCGAAGATGTCGCCGAGCGAACCGCCGATCAGGAGCAGCGAGGCGAGCGTGACGAGGTAGGCGTTCGAGGTCCACTGCTGCCCGGCCAGGCCGCCGCCGAGGTCGCGCTCGATGGCGGGAAGGGCCACGTTGACCACGGTGCTGTCGACCGTCACGACGGTCGTGCCGAGGATCGCCGCGGCGAGGATCAGCCGCTTGCGGGCGGCCGTCACCCCCTAGTCCTCGAAGAAGGCGTAGCCGTACTCCCCGCGCTTGTAGGCGAGCTTGGCGATCGCCACCATGCGTTCGTCGTCGTTCGACTCGACCTGGTCGAGGGAGCCCTTCACGCGGCCCGCGGCGCGGCGGCAGAAGGTCTCGGTGATGTACTGCTCCTGGCCCGAGGGCTCGACTCCGTGCTCGTTGAAGTGGTCGGTGGTGCGCGACAGCGTGGCCACCTGGGCGTAGATGTCGGAGACGGCGGCCGCCAGGCGCTTCTGGTGGAACTGGCGAAGCATCACGTCGCCCTTGTGCTCGCGCAGCAGCGACTCGGTGACGGAGCGCAGCCGCTTGACCTGGTCGGCGACCGCGGCGGCGTGGTCGTCCAGCTCGTCGTGGGCCTTGGTGATGCGGTCGGGGCGGACCTCGCGCGTGATCCGCCCGGCCACGTAGTCGGCCAGCACGCCGATCGAGCCGACTGGGTCGCCGAGATTCACGCCTCCGAGCTCCTTCAGCTCGTCGCCGACGGGCTTCATGCCGGCGAGCGCGATGAAGGCGCGCATGACGTCGTTGGAGCCCTCGAAGATCGGGAAGATGCGGATGTCGCGCAGGAACTTCTCGTAGGGCTGGTCGCGCATGTACCCCATGCCGCCGGCCAGCTGCAGCGCGCGGTTGGCCGCGTACCACAGGAACTCGGTCCCGGCGACCTTGCAGATGGCGGACTCGAGCGAGTAGTCGGGCACGCCCCGGTCCACGAGGCCGGTGGTGAGGTAGGCCATCGACTCGATCCCGTAGAGGTAGGAGACCATCCAGCCGATCTTGTCCTGCACCAGCTCGAAGTCGGCCAGCGCCTGGCCGAACTGGCGCCGCTCCTTTACGTGCGCGATGGCCAGGTCGAGCAGCCGCTTGGCGCCGCCCACCGAGCCCGTCCCCAGGCTCAGCCGGCCGTTGTTCAGCACGTGCATGGCGATCTTGAAGCCCTCGCCCCGCTCGCCGAGCACGTTCTCGGGCGGGACGCTCACCCCGTTGAAGTGCAGCTCGCGCAGGTCGTTGCCGCGCAGGCCCATCGTGTCGAAGCGGTGGCCG
>DAIMGB010000193.1:0-4722 GCA_036724195.1 Thermoleophilaceae bacterium | reverse complement strand
CGCTGGCGATCTACGACGACGCGAAGCTGGCGGTGCGCTCGCAGTACTGGATGCTCGCGGTGATGGTGGGCTTCACCAGCCTTGCCCTCTGGCTACTCTCGCAATCGAACGTCTGATGCTCGTAATCGCCCACGCAGGCCACTGGATCACTGGAGTCGCGTACTTCACTCCCGTGCTCGGCTTCGTGGGCTGGCTGCTGCTGACGCAGTGGCGCGAGCGCCGAAAGGACGGCCGCCAGGGGGGTTGAGGCGCCGCCGCGCGGCGCGCCTGCTGAGCCAGTTCACAAGCGCCTGCAGGTCGGTGCCGATGCGCCGGCGGCCGGTGCCGGCGCGCAGCGCGGGGAAGCGCTCACCCCCCGCGATCAGGTCGTTCGTGACCACGGCGTAGGAGCGCTTGTCGTCGAGCGGATGCCCGTCGGCCGTCGTCACGCGCACCACTCGGCTGCCCTCGGGTCGCGCCCGGTCGTAGTCCGCGTGGAGGCCGCTGGCGTCGAGCGCGGTGGTGGAGCCGTCGCGCCACTGCTCCTCGAGCAGCCGCCTCACGTATGCCCCGCGCAGGCGCATGAGCACCAGGGGGAACTCGTAGGCCTGGGCCTGGAAGAGGTCCGCGTAGGTGACCTTGCCGGCCGCCACGTCCGCGCGCGTCTCCCCGTGGTTGGCGAAGGCGAAGTCGGCGTGGCCGGCCGCGCGCTGGGCGTCCACGCTGAGCCGGCCGAGGCCGAGCTCGCCCTGGCGCTCGAAGCCGGGGCGGGCCAGCCTGAAGCGCGACTCCGCCACCACCCGGTTCGCCACCGGGGCCACGAGCCGGTGGTAGCGGCGCACGAGCGCGGCCACCCGTGGATCCGGCCTGACCTCGTCCTGCCAGGTGCGCTGCAGCCGCGCCCGCTTGGACACCACGTCGCCGCTCTTGCGGTCGATCGTCAGGTGGACGCGCTCGTAGGCCGTGCCGTAGGACCAGGACTGGACCACGAGCTTGTCCCCTTGTCCGTCGCGGTTCGGCACGCGCACGTTGAGCGGCGAGTGCGTGTGGCCGGCCACGACGACATCCACAGCGTCGGACATCTGGCGCGCCTCATCGATCACCTCGCCGCTGGCCCTGTTCCCCCGCTGGATGGCGCCGCTATGGGCCAGCACCACGATCGCCTGCACTCCGTGGCGCTGCAGCACGGGCACCCAGCGGTTCACCGTGTCCGAGATGTCGAGGTAGCGGAACTCGTGGGCGTGAGCCGGCAGCAGGTAGCGCGGCGTGGTGGCGGTGACCACGCCGATGAAGCCCACCCGCACGCCGCCGCGCTCGATCACTCGGTAGGGCGGCAGGAGCGTGTGCCCGCTCCGGTCCACGCTATTCGCGGCCAGGGAGGGAAAGCGCTCGCCGGCGAAATGCGGATCCGAGGTGTTCACGAGCCCGCCGCCGGCGTCGCTTTTGAGCGCCGCGGGCCCGCTGCGGCGACCGCCGCGCACCAGGCGCAGCAGCTCGTGACCGCCCTCGTCGAACTCGTGGTTGCCGATGGCGCCCACGTCGAAGCGCATCAGGTTCATCGCCTTGACCGTGGGCTCGTCGTGGAAGTGGCTCGAGATCAGCGGAGACGCCCCCACCATGTCCCCGTCGTGCACGCGGATCGTGCGCCCGGGCATGGCGGCCGCGTCGCGGTTGAGCCAGCCGGCCAGCCACGCCGCCCCACCCATCGGCACCTGTCGGCCGCCGCGCTCGACGCTGCCCGGCGACTCGAGGTGGCCGTGAAGGTCGTTCACCCCGAGGATCTGAAGCTCGACCCGGCCCGACTGCTCCGCACCCGCCCGGATGCCGAGCAGGGCAACGGCCAGGGAGGCGACGAAGGCGGCGAAGCCGGGGAGGAGGTGACGACGGTTGACGGTGCGCAGCCGGGTGACTGCGCACGGGCTCAAGCCCGGGTCCTCCGGGGCTTCTTGAACGGTCCCCTGACCTCGTAGATGGCGCCCGTCTCGCGGGCGCGCTGGGAGGAGAAGTACATGCGGCTGCCGCTCGGGTCGAAGGCGACGCCGGTCAGCTCCGAGTTCGCGTGCTGCTTGCCGGTGACCGAGAGGAAGCGCGACACGCGGCGCTTCGGCGTGATCACGCCCATGTGGATCTCGGCCGTCGGCACGTCCTCGCACACGAACAGCTCGCCCGCCTGCGACACGGCGAGCTGGTCCACGTTCACGAGCGGCGCCTCGGCCATGGCCAGCCCGTCGTAAATCACCTCGATGCGCTCGCGCCTGGTGTCGTAGGCGTGCACCTTGTCGTCTGACGTCGTGGCGATGTAGACCGTGCAGCTGTCGAAGCGGATTCCCTCGGCGCGGCTGAAGCTCGTGCTGCCGCGGACCTGGTCGCGCGTCTCCACCCGGCGGCCGGCCGGGTCCGGGACCTCCGTCCACCTCACGGCGCCGCCCGGCTTCACCGTGGCCACTTCGAGCAAGCCGCTCGAGAGGTCGGGCCAGCGCGTCGGGTTGAAGCGGTAGAGGCAGCCGTCGGCCAGGTCCTCGGTCAGGTAGATCGTCCGGGCTGCCTCGTCGACGGCCGCGGCCTCGTGCTTGAAGATGCCCATCGCCGGCCGGACCACGGCCTTGCGCCGGCCGCTCGGATCGCACTCCCAGACCTGGCCGTTGAGCACCTCCTCGCAGGAGAGCCAGGTGCCCCACGGCGTGCCGCCGCCCGAGCAGTTCGCGGTCGTACCGCCGAGAATGCGGTACGCGTCGGCCACGCCGCCGTCATGCGTGAAGCGGATCGAGGACGCCCCGCCGTCGGGCGCCTCGGAGTTGGAGACGAGGATCCAGCCGCCGTCGTCGGTGGGGAAGGTGGCCGCGCCGTCGGAGGCGACGTGCCAGGCGTAGCTCGTGCCTTTCACGTGCTCGCCGCCCTGGGCGATCAGCCGTGAGCTGAAGCCGTCCGGCAGGCGTATCCCGTTCGCGTCGGGCGCCCGCCGCGGGCCGTAGCCGGCGCTGCGATGCGTGCTCTCGCCTGCTGCGCCGCTCAGAAGTCCCTTCCAGACGCCGGCGCCCACCGACGCCGCCGCCACCCCTCCGATCCCCAGGCCAATGAATTCGCGGCGGCGGTATGCCGAGGCGTTCACTGGGACAACAGCTTCCCGCCGCCCGGTACGCCTCGAGTGAACGAGTTGCGCACAAGGCGTGACGATTTCGTTGCCTACGTAACCTCGCCCAGGAAGCTCCCCAGCGTTTCGAGATATGCCCTGCCGCTAGGCTTTCCTGTGCCGCGCATTCGCGGGGACGCTTGCCAGGCTCACCTGACTCTCCTGACGAGTGGAGCTCGATTAAGAGCCCCAGGAGGTCTGACCATGGAAGCAGCCTCGAGTGTGGGTGCCTTGCCTCGGCCTGGTCCCGCCGACATCCAGCCTGTGCAGCACGAGACCGCGGACAGGGCCATCACGGGCCTCGTCACGGGCTTGCCGGTGCTGTGCCTGGGCCTGGCCGTGTGGCAGGCGTGGAATGGGCTGCTCAGGCCGGGCGACCTGCTGGTCTTCCTGATTGTCTACGTGCTCACGGGCCTGGGCGTGACCGTCGGCTTTCACCGCCTGCTGACGCACCGCAGCTTCAAGGCGACGCCGCTCGTCCGCGGCATCCTCGCGGCGCTCGGCTCGGCGGCGATCGAGGGCCCCGCGATCTCGTGGGTGGCCGATCACCGCAAGCACCACGCCTTTGCGGACGTCCCGGGGGATCCGCACAGCCCACACGTCGACCACGGCGTGGGCTGGTCGGGTGCCCTGCGCGGGCTCCTGCACGCGCACGTCGGCTGGCTCTTCCGGCACGACCAGCGCGGAGCCAGGGCGAGGTACACGCCCGACCTGATGGCCGACCCCGTGATCCGCTTCGTCGACCGCACCTTCGTCGTGTGGGTGGCCGCCGGTCTCGCGGTTCCGTTCGCGCTTGGCGTGGCCATCGGCGGCACCGTGCGCGCCGGCCTGACCGGCCTGCTCTGGGGCGGGGCCATCAGGATCCTCGTGCTCCACCACGTGACCTACAGCATCAACTCGATCTGCCACGTCTTCGGCCGCCGCGCCTTCCGGACCCCGGACGAGTCGCGCAACGTGTTCTGGCTCTCGCTGTTCTCGTTCGGCGAGTCCTGGCACAACAACCACCACGCCTTCCCGACCTCCGCCACCCACGGGCTCGGCCGCTGGCAGCTCGATCCGGCAGCGGCCGTGATTCGCGGCCTCGAGGCCTGCGGGCTTGCCTGGGACGTGGTGCGCGTCAGCCCCGAGCGCCAGCGCAAGGTGGCCCTGACCGGGCGCCAAGAGAGCGCATGACGTGGAGCTCGGAGGCGACCGTCGCCCGCGGGACGGGCCCGTGGCGCTGCTCCCGTGGCAGTTCCTCGTGCGGGCGCTGGCCGTCGTCACCGGCCTGACCCTCCTGCTGCTGGTCGACATCCACGGCACGACCTTCTACGTCGCCTGGGCCCTGATCGTCCTGGCGCTGATCGGCGAGGGCACCGCCACGCTGCTCTACCGGCGCTAAGGCAAGAAAAGCGAGCGACGAAGTCGCTCGCGCTGAGTTGCGAAAACCGAGCAGCGCGAGGACGCAGGGAGCGACGCGTGCTTCGCACGCGAGCGACCGAGGGCGACGCGATGCGAAGGTTTGCAGCCCTGAGCGCGAGCGACCGGACTCGAACCGGCGACCTCCGGCGTGACAGGCCGGTTCTCAATCTGCCGGTTTGCCGCATCCCAGAGCGGAACTCTCGGATGGTCGT
>DAIMGB010000192.1:0-4770 GCA_036724195.1 Thermoleophilaceae bacterium | reverse complement strand
CGAACTCGGCCGTCCAGATTACGTCGGACTCGAAGCCGTCGCACTCGCCCGACTTGGCGCGCTGGCGCTGGATGAACTGCGTGCGCTGCTCGTCCGCGGCCTCGGGGAACTCCTTTAGGGTGACCTTCAGGCCCTGGCCCCCGTACTTCTTGTTGAAGTTCGCGATGCCCTCCTTGAGGTCACCGGAGGTGTCCTTGCCGGCGCAATAGGTGATGTTGCCCTTGGCGTTCTTCATCGCCGCCGGGTCGACCGACTTCGCGCCCTTCGTCTGGCCAGTCGACTTCGAACTACTGCTGCTGCCGCCGGAGCTGCCGCAGGCTGCAAGCAAGAGCGAGCAGGCCAGCAAGGCCAGCGTCGCACCGATCAAAGAACGTCCCCTCATCCCTCTGACTCCCTCCAAGTCTGAGATTCAAGCCGGTATTGGACCGGCCGCAGCACACTTTCACTTCGCATCTCCGGTGTCAAACCGCTTACGAAGCGCCCGTTCCCCGTGATCGTGCGCAACCCCTGGCCACCGACCTCGCTATTTTGATGGCGTGTCCTCGCCCCCGCGCACTTCTGCGCGCGAGGAGCGCCGCCTCGAAATCCGCAGGCTCGTGATTGCGAGCCTTGCTTCGGTATTGGCGGCGGTCATCGTTTCGCAGTTCTCTGTAGCCGGCACATGGATTGCCGCCGCGCTCACCCCTGTCTTCGTGATCCTGATCCAGGAGGCGCTCCACAAGCCGACGAACGTGATCGCCGAGCGCTTCACCTCCAACCGCACCGCCGTCCTCCCGCAGGGCACGGGCGCCGGCGCCAGCGCCCCGGCCGAGCCCGGCAGCGGCCGCGGGGCTCCGGAGCCGCCCGTTCGCGTCTACCGCAGCGGTGCCGGCGGCGGCCCCAAGCGGCCGCTCACGGCCAAGCGGAAGCTGGCCATCGGGACGGTCGCCGTGACCGCCCTCCTGGCCTTCGCGATCGCCGCCTTCGCGATCACGGGCACCGAACTCGTCACGGGCGGCTCGATCGGCAAGAGCAGCGGCAGGACCACCCTGTTCGGCGGGCCGAATACGAGTACCACCCAGGACACGAATACGAACACGACCGATCAGAACCAGCAGGCGCCGAGCCAGCAACCGCAGCAGACCGACAAGCAGCAGCAGAAGACCACGCCGAGCGGCTCGCAGGGCCAGAAAAACAATCAGAAGACGACCCCCGCGCCGTCCGGCGGCGGCACCCCCTCGGCGCCCGTCCCGCAGACCACCACGCCCTAGAGGCGCCAGCAGGCGCCTGGGAGCCTGCGACGATTGTGAGGCGGTGAGCCACTCCCACTCCCACCCCCATTCTCGCGCGGCGGGCGCCAGCGGTTCGCGGCTGAAGCTCGCGCTTGCGCTGATCGCATCGCTGATGCTGGCCGAGCTGGCGGTGGGCGTGCTGGCCCACTCGCTCGCGCTGCTCTCGGACGCCGCGCACATGCTCACGGACGCCGGCGCCCTGGCCCTCGCGCTGCTCGCGCTGCGCCTGGCCAGGCGGCCGCCCGGAGGGCAGTTCACCTTCGGCCTGCGGCGCGCCGAGATCCTCTCGGCCCAGCTGAACGGCGCGACGCTCGTGGGCCTGGCGGTGCTGATCGTGCTCGAGGGCGTCAGCCGGCTGGTGCACCCTCCCGACGTGGGCGGCCTGGCCGTGCTCGTGGTGGCGCTCGTTGGCGCGGCCGTCAACCTCGTCGCCACGCGGGTGCTCGCTGGCGCCGACCGCTCCAGCCTCAACGTGGAGGGCGCGTTCCAGCACATCCTCACCGACCTGTTCGCCTTCCTCGCCACCGCGGTCGCCGGCGCGGTGATCCTGGCCACGGGCTTCACGCGCGCGGACGGCATCGCGGCGCTGATCGTGGCGGCGCTCATGCTGCGGGCCGGCTACGGCCTGCTGCGCGACTCCGGCCGGGTGCTGCTCGAGGCCTCGCCGCGCGGGCTCGACCCCGGCGAGGTGGGACGGGCGCTCGCGGCCGAACCGCACGTGGAGGAGGTGCACGACCTCCACCTCTGGGAGGTCAGCTCGGGCTTCCCGTCGCTGTCCGCCCACGTGCTGGTGCGGCGCGACTGCGACTGCCAGGCCCACCGCCGGCACCTCTCGGCCATGCTCGAGCAGCGCTTCGGCATCGAGCACAGCACCCTGCAGGTCGAGCACGTCGGCGACGAGGGCGTGCCGCTCGAGATCGAGCCGCTGCACTCCGGGCAAGAGGGCTGAGATGCCGAGGTTCGTGATCCAGAAGCACCGCGCCAGCAGCCTTCACTACGACTTCCGGCTCGAGGCCGGGGGCGCGCTCAAGTCGTGGGCCGTGCCGAAGGGGCCCTCAACCGACCCGCGCGACAAGCGCCTGGCGATGCCCGTCGAGGACCATTCGCTCGGCTACGCGGACTTCGAGGGCGTGATCGGCGAGGGCTACGGCGCCGGCGAGGTGATCGTCTGGGACACGGGCGAGTACCGCAACCTCGGCGAGCGGCCGATCGGGGAGGAGCTGCAAGACGGGCACGCCTCCTTCTGGCTCGACGGCAAGAAGCTCAAGGGCGGCTGGTCGCTGCGGCGCGTGGCCGAGGGGAAGGACGAGCGCTGGCTGCTGATCAAGAAGCGCGACGAGCAGGCGGACGCCCGCCGCAATCCGGTCAGCACCCAGCCGGAGTCCGTGAAGAGCGGCAAGACGATCGAGGAGCTGCGCCGATCGAGCCGATGAAGGCCGTGCTCGCGAAGGAGGCCTTCTCCGACCCGGGCTGGATCTTCGAGCGAAAGCTCGACGGCGTGCGCGCCATGGCGATCCGGGACGGCAAGGGCGCACGGCTCGTGTCGCGCACCGGGCGCCAGCTGAACGCCACCTACCCCGAGCTGGCCGAGGCGCTCGCGAGCGACCCCTGCCGGGACTTCGTGGCCGACGGCGAGATCGTCGCCTTCAAGGACGGCATCACGAGCTTCTCGCGTCTCCAGGGCCGCATGCAGCTGAGCGATCCAGACGCCGCGCGCCGCAGCGGCATCGCCGTGTTCTTCTACCTGTTCGACCTGCTGCGCGTGGACGGCCGCGACGTGACGGGCCTGCCGTTGCGCGAGCGCAAGCAGCTGCTGCGCGACTCCCTGGCGTTCAAGGGCCCCGTGCGCTTCATGCCCCACCGCAACGCGGACGGCGAGCGGCTCTACCGCGAGGCCTGCCGGAAGGGGCTCGAAGGGCTGATCGCCAAGCGCGCCGACAGCCGCTACGTGCACGGGCGTTCGCGCGACTGGCTGAAGCTGAAGTGCTCCCACGAGCAGGAGCTGGTCATCGGCGGCTTCACCGCGCCGCGTGGATCGCGCACGGACTTCGGCGCGCTGCTCGTGGGCTACAACGAGGACGGCGAGCTGCGCTACGCCGGCAAGGTGGGCACGGGCTTCGGCCAGGCCGAGCTGGCGCGGCTCGGCAAGCTCATGCGCGACCTGGAGCAGGACGAGACGCCGTTCGCCGACGTGCGCCCCGTCCCGCGGGACGCGCGCTGGACGCGGCCTGAGCTCGTGGCCCAGGTGGCGTTCACGGAGTGGACGCGCGACGGCCGCCTGCGCCACCCCCGCTACCTCGGGCTGCGCGACGACAAGCCTGCCGCCGAGGTCGTCAGGGAGCGGCCGTCGTGAAGCGGGAGGTCAAGGTCACCCACCCCGAGCGGGTCATGTTCCCGGCCGACGGCATCACGAAGGGCGACCTCGTGGCCTATTACGAGCGCGTGTCGGAGTGGATGCTGCCCCACGTGAAGGGCCGCCCGGTGTCGATGCAGCGCTTCCCAAAGGGCATCGACGGCGAGGGCTTCTTCCACAAGGACATGCCTGACTACTACCCAGACTGGATCGAGCGGACGGAGGTGGCGAAGCGCGGCGGCAGCGTGACCCACGTGGTGATCGGCAACCGCCCGACGCTGGCCTACCTGGCCAACCAGAACTGCGTCACGCCGCACGTGTGGCTCTCGCGCAAGGACCGGATTCGCCAGCCCGACCGGCTTGTGTTCGACCTCGACCCGAGCGTGGACGACTTCGCCGCGGTCAGGCGCGCCGCGCGGCAGCTCGGCGACCTGCTGCGCGAGCTCAGCCTGCAGCCGTTCGCGATGACCACCGGCTCGCGCGGCCTCCACCTGTGGGTGCCGCTGCGGCGCGGCCCGGACTTCCCCGAGGTGCGGGGCTTCGCGCACGACGTGGGGCAACTGATGGCCGAGCGCCACCCGGACGAGCTGACGATGGAGTTCCGCAAGGCCAAGCGCGGCGACCGCCTGCTGATCGACGTGAACCGCAACGCCTACGCCCAAACGGCGGTGCCGCCCTACGCAGTCAGGCCGCGCCCGGGCGCGCCGGTGGCCACGCCGCTCGAGTGGGACGAGCTGTCGGACTCCCGGCTGCGCCCGGACCGCTACACCGTGCGCAACGTCTTCCGGCGGCTGACCGCGAAGGGCGACCCCTGGAAGGGAATGGGCCCACCCGCCGGGCTGGCCGCGGCACGCAAGCGCTTGCCCTGCTGAACCCGGCCGCCTAGCTGCGCGAGGAAGACTTCCGCGACGACGCCCTCCGCGAGGAGCCCGTCCGCGAAGAGGCCTTCCGCGTGGAGCCCTTCCGGGAGGAGCTCTGCGAGCTGCTCTTTCGCGACGCGCTCTGCGAGGTGCTCTTCCGTGTGGAGCTGGCGCTCGACGCGCGGCGGGCCGGCGAGCGGCGCGGCTTCTTGCGCTCCGCGCTCGGGATCTCCTCGCGCGCAACGGCCTTCACCAGCTGCGGGATCTGGCGCTCGAGGAACTTCGC
>DAIMGB010000191.1:0-4773 GCA_036724195.1 Thermoleophilaceae bacterium | reverse complement strand
CCCGTGTAGAGCACGCCCGCCGCGATCGACAGCGCGCCCACCACCAGCAGCTGCCAGCCGGCCACGGCGGCGAGGTAGATGCCAGCCGCAACAGCCACCCCGAAGGCCACGTAGGTGCCCACGAGCACGCGCTTTGGCGGCATCAGGCCGCCCGCGGTCACGCGCACAGGCCCGAGGCGGTCCTCGGTGTCGGCGCCTCGGCGGGCGTCTGAGTAGTCGTTGGCCAGGTTCGTGCCGATCTGGATGAACACGCTGCCCACCATGGCGGCCACGAGCCGCAGCCAGTGGAACTCGTCGTCTTGGATGGCCAGCGCCGTGCCCACCAGCACCGGTGCCACCGCGGCCGGGAGCGTGCGCGGGCGAGCGGCCAGCGCCCAGAGGCGCAACGGGTTCAAGGTCGCTTCGGGAACTTGCCGAAGTCGGGGCGGCGCTTCTCCTTGTAGGCGTCGCGGCCCTCCTGCGCCTCCTCCGAGCCGTAGAAGAGCAGGTTGGTGTCGTGCGCCAGCTGCTGCACGCCCGCCAGCCCGTCCTCGGCCGCGTTGAAGCTGGCCTTCAGGAGGCGCAGGGCAAAGGGGGAGAGCTCGAGCATCTCGCGGCACCAGCGCACGGTCTCCTCCTCGAGCTGCTCAACGGGCACCACCGTGTTCACGAGCCCCATGTCGAGCGCCTCCGCCGCGTCGTACTGCCGGCACAGGAACCAGATCTCGCGCGCCTTCTTCGCACCCACCTGGTTGGCGAGCAGGCCGGCGCCGAAGCCGCCGTCGAAGCTGCCCACGCGCGGCCCGGTCTGGCCGAAGCGGGCGTTGTCGGCGGCGATCGAGAGGTCGCAGACGATGTGCAGCACGTGGCCGCCGCCCACCGCGTAGCCGGCCACCATCGCCACCACCGGCTTCGGCAGGCGCCGGATCTGCATGTGCAGGTCGGTCACGTGGAAG
Organism: Thermoleophilaceae bacterium; assembly: GCA_036724195.1. Taxonomy (GTDB): domain Bacteria; phylum Actinomycetota; class Thermoleophilia; order Solirubrobacterales; family Thermoleophilaceae; genus DATACN01. The sequence continues at coordinate 3,838 of DAIMGB010000191.1, read as the reverse complement.
CGGCCGACGCCGGCGCCGCTGGCCACGTAGCCCGAGTCGCCGCGCACGCGCTGGTCGCCGCCCGAGCAGAAGGCCAGCGGCCCCTCGCCCGCCAAGACGATCACGCCGACCGTGGTGTCCTCGCGGGCGCGCTCGAAGGCATCGGACAGCTCGATCACCGTCTCGGGCCGGAAGGCGTTGCGCACCTCGGGCCGGTCGATCGTGATCTTGGCGATGCCATCCGCCAGCTCGTAGCGGATGTCCTCGTACTCGGCCGTGGGCTGCCAGTCGGCGCCTGGCCGTATGACCTGTTGTGAAGCCTCCATGAAGGGGCTCGTACGATAAATGGCCTGGAGGAGTGGCTCACCCGCGCGGCGCGCGAGCGCCCAGACCACCCTGCCCTGGTAGCGGGCGGGGAGAGCGTCCCCTACGCCGACCTGCACGCCGCCGCGGCCCGCGCCGCGCGGCGCCTGGCCGCCCAAGGGGTGGGGGAGGGCGACGTGGTGGCCACCACCCTGACGCCCGGCCGCGCCTTCGCCGAGCTGCTCCACGCGCTGCCGAGCCTGGGCGCGGTCCTGGCGCCGCTCGACCCCCGTGCGCCCGTCCGCGTCGATGCCGCGCTGCTGGTGAGCGAGCCGCTCGACGGGCCCGAGGCCGACGCCGAGCTGCGCGACACGGTGGACCCGGGCGCGACCCACTCGATCATCCACACCTCCGGCACGAGCGGAGAGCCGAAGCCGGTGGAGCTGACCTACGCGAACCACTTCGCCAGCGCCGCGTCGTCGGCCGACAACCTCGGCGTGGACCCCACCGACCGCTGGCTGAGTCCGCTGCCGCTCTTCCACGTGGGCGGCCTGGCGGTGCTGATCCGCTCCGCGATCTACGCCACCACCGCGATCGTGCACGACGGCTTCGACCCGGCCGCGGTGCGTGCCGGCCTCGAGTCGGGCGACGCCACGCTGGCCTCGCTGGTGCCCACCATGCTCGCGCGCCTGCGGGACGACGGCCTGACCGCGGCGCCGGCGCTGCGGGCGGCGCTGCTGGGTGGCGGCCCGATCCCGCACGGCCTGGTGGAGTGGGCGGCCGAGATCGGCTTCCCGGCCGTGCCCGTGTACGGCATGACCGAGACCTCCTCGCAGGTCGTGGCCGGCATCCCGGGCAGGCCGCTGCGCGACGTCGAGCTCAAGATCGGAGAGCGCGGCGAGATCCTGCTGCGCGGGCCGATGGTGGCGCGCGGCGCGCTGGCGGCCGACGGCTGGCTGCACACCGGCGACAGCGGGCGCCTCGATGGGCACGGCCTGCTGCACGTGGAGGGCCGCCTCAAGGAGCTGATCGTGACCGGTGGGGAGAACGTGGCCCCTGCCGAGGTGGAGGAGGCGCTGCTGACCCACCCGGCGGTGGCCGACGCGGGCGTCGTGGGGCTGCCCGACCCCGACTGGGGAGAGGCCGTGACGGCCTTCGTCGTGTTGCGCGCGCCGGCCGGCGAGGAGGAGCTGATCGAGCACTGCCGCGCGCTGCTGGCGCCCTTCAAGCTGCCAAAGCGGATCGAGCAGGTCGCCTGGCTGCCGCGCAACCCCGTGGGGAAGCTCCTGCGCGGGGAAATCGTGCCCTGAGGGCGGCCACTAGAGTCTCCGGCCGTGATCTACGACAGCGATGCAGACCTCGAGCGCCTCAGTGGCCGCAAGGTGGCGATCCTCGGCTTCGGCTCGCAGGGACACGCCCACGCCCTCAACCTGAAGGACTCCGGCGTCGACGTGCTCGTCGGCCTGCGCGAGGGCTCCGAGTCGGCCGACAAGGCGCGCTCGGACGGCCTTCGCGTGGAGTCGGTCGCCGACGCCGCCAGCCTCGGCGACGTGGTCATGGTGCTGCTGCCCGACGAGAAGCACGCGGAGGGCTGGGGGGCGGAGATCAGCGACGGCATCGCGCCCGGCAACCTGCTGATGTTCGCCCACGGCTTCTCGATCCACTTCGGCCAGATCGACCCCGGACCGGAGGTGGACGTGGGCATGGTCGCGCCAAAGGGCCCAGGCCACCTGGTGCGGCGCCAGTTCCTGGAGGGCAACGGCGTGCCGGGCCTCGTGGCGATCCACCAGGACGCCAGCGGTAACGCGCACGACATGGTGCTGGCCTACGCGAAGGGCATCGGCTGCACCCGCGCGGGCGTGATCGAAACCAGCTTCAAAGACGAGACCGAGACAGACCTGTTCGGCGAGCAGGCCGTGCTCTGTGGCGGGGTGACCGAGCTGGTGCGCGCCGGCTACGAGACGCTCGTGGACGCCGGCTACGACTCGCGCCTGGCCTACTTCGAGTGCCTGCACGAGCTCAAGCTGATCGTGGACCTGATGTACGAGAAGGGCATCACGGGCATGCGCTACTCGATCTCGAACACGGCCGAGTACGGCGACCTCACCCGCGGCAAGCGGGTCGTGGACGACCACACCCGCCTGGCCATGCGCCAGATCCTGGACGAGATCCAGTCGGGCGAGTTCGCTCGCGAGTGGATCGCCGAGAACCAGGCCGGGCAGGAGAACTTCCAGCGCATGCGCCAGGAGCAGCAGGGCCACCAGGTCGAGCGCGAGGGCAAGGAGCTGCGCTCGATGATGGACTGGATCGATACCGAGTTCTGACGTGGAGGGCGGCGGCGGCAGCGCGTTCCTGCCCCCGGAGCCCCAGGGGCCCGAGCCCGAGCTGAGCGGCGCGCGGCCGGCCTGGCAGCCGCCGCGGTGGGGCTACGCGCCGGCCGTCGTCGAGCCCGACAACGGCGCCGCGGTGGCCGGCTTCGTGACCTCGGTGGTCTCCGCGGCGCTGCTGGTGATGTCGTTCGGCTTCCTGGGCGTGCTCACGCTGATCGCCTCGCCGTTCGGGATCCACTACTCGCGCAAGGGCAAGCGGGCGGTCAAGGAGGGGCGCACCCGCAAGCACGCAAGCCTGGCGCAGGCGGGCTTCGTGGTCGGGATCATCGTGCTGGTGCTGTCGCTGGTGGCCACCGTCGTGGCGATCCTGTTGGTGGTCGGCATCCTCAGCGACCACTCGCTCCACCACCACCACAACGGGGGTGGCGGCGACGGCTTCCAGTCCACCTCGGCCATGCTGGTCACGTAGGTGCGGCGGGCACTGCTGCTCGCCACCGCGGCGCTCCTCCTCCTGCTCGCGCCCGCCGCGGCGCAGGCGGCGAAGCCGGACGTGGTGGTGGTGATCCTCGACGAGTTCCCGACGACCTCTCTGCTCGGCAAGGACCGCCACATCGACGCCGTGCGCTACCCGAACTTCGCGGCGCTGGCGCGCGGCTCGACCTGGTTTCGAAACGCCACCACCGTGTCCGACACCACCTTCGCCGCCGTTCCATCGATCCTCGACGGCCGCATGCACCGCTGGAAGGTGGGCGAGCGAGCGCGGCCGCCGCGGCGCGCGATCTGGGACCTGCTGGCCAAGCACGGCTACTCCATCCATGCTTCCACCGAGGCGCCGGTCTGCCCGCGCCGCTATTGCGGCGCCAGACGCTCCACCAGACAGCTCCTGATTCGCCGGCGCGCCGCGCGCTTCGGCGCCTTCGTGGACTCGATCCGGCCCGGCCGCCATCCGGGCCTCTGGCTCAAGCACACTCTGCAGCCGCACGAGCCCTGGCTCTACCTGCCGTCGGGCCACCAGTACCTGCGCGGCCCGATCCCGCCGATCGCCGGCCTGAACAGCGAGCGCGGCGCGAACGAGCGCTGGCTCGTGCGGCTGGCCTACCAGCGCCACCTGCTGCAGGTGGGCGCCGTGGACCGCGAGCTCGGCATGCTGGTGGCGCGCCTCAAGGCCACCGGCATGTACGACCGCACGCTGCTCGTGGTCACGGCGGACCACGGCATCTCGTTCC
>DAIMGB010000190.1:0-4790 GCA_036724195.1 Thermoleophilaceae bacterium | reverse complement strand
GGCAAGAGGGTCGACCGCGACCTCGATCGCGTCGCCGCCGGCCAGGGGTTGCGCAGCACCTCAACGGTGACGGAGGTCCTCCGACAACCGCAAATAGCGCGAGCTCGGGGGGGTAAGTAGTCGCCGAAACCCGTCTTTATCTCTGTGACCGCGCTTCGGCATTCGAGCTCTCTCGACACTGAGCGCACCGGCGCCTGGCACCCTCGAGCAGCGAAGCTTGTAGGCGTTGAGCCCGAGTGAGTGTGTCGCCGATCAAGCGCCCGCCTGCGGTTTCCCCTCGGGAGAGGCTGGGCTACTCCAAGCCAGATGCGGCCGAGGCGCTCGGGATGTCGGTGGACTCCTTCGAGCGTCACGTGCAGCCAGAGCTGCGGGTGGTGCGCCGCGGCAAGCTGCGGATCTTCTCGCGGCGCGAGCTCGAGCGGTGGCTGGAGGAGAACCAGCAGCGACCGGTCGAGAGCGCGTGACATGAGGGCGGGGCGACGGTAGGGTGAGCGCCCCCAACAGCGGAGGAGCGCGCATGCCCGAAGGTATCCGCAAGCGCCACGCGCGAGCGTGCCGATCGCGCAAGGGAGGCGGCTGCTCGTGTACGCCCACCTACGAGGCCCAGGTGTACTCCGCCAGGGAGCACAAGCGGATCTACCGGACTTTCCCGACCGAGGCCGCCGCACGCACGTGGCGCCAGGACGCCCTGATCGCCGTGCGGCGGGGGGCGATGAAGGCCGCTCGTGTGCCCACGGTCAGGGAAGCGTGGACCGAGTGGATCGCGGGCGCTGAGGCTGGTGTGGTCCTGACGCGTTCCAAGGAGCGCTACAAACCGTCGACCGTGCGTGGCTACCGGCAGGCGATGCGCGATGTCATCCTGCCCGACCTCGGCCCGATGCGGCTCGACGAGCTCCGGCGCTCTGACTTGCAGCGCCTCGTCGAACGGCAGCGCAAGAAGGGCAAAGGCGCGTCGACGGTCCGGAACACGCTGCTACCGGTGCGGGCGATCTACCGGCGAGCGATGCACCTCGAGGACGTGTCGGTCAACCCAACCCTGGGCCTCGAGCTCCCGGCCTCGCGCGGGCGGCGCGAGCGAGTGGCCGCCCCCGCCGAGGCGGCCGAGCTGCTCGCCGCGCTGCCCGAGCTCGATCGAGCGCTGTGGGCCACCGCGATGTTCGCCGGGCTGCGTCTGGGGGAGCTGCAGGCGCTGACGTGGCGCCAGGTGGACCTCGACGCCGGCGTGCTCAACGTGCGCAACAGCTGGGACCGCAAGGCCGGCCTGATTTTGCCCAAGACCCGCGCCGGCTGGCGCACCGTCCCGATCGCACAAGCGCTGCGCCGCGAGCTGCGCGCCCAGGTGTTCCGCAGCGGCCGGCGGACGGGCCTGGTCTTCGGCCGCACCGACGAGCAGCCCTTCAGCCATTCCGGGGTCCAAGACCGCGCCGACCGGGTCTGGAAGAAGGCCGGCCTGACCCGGATCACCTACCACGAGTGCCGCCACACCTTCGCGTCGCTGCTGATCGCCGCCGGGCTGAGCGCCCAGCGCAACCCGATGGCGATCGCCAAGGAGCTGTCGCAGTTCGTCGGTCACGCCTCGGTCACCCAGACCCTGGACCGCTACGGGCATCTGTTCCCTGGTTCGGAGAGCGAGGCCGCGTCGGCACTCGACGCCTACCTCGAGCGGGCCCAGGCCGGGGGTCAGCACGGAAGACCGGGGCGGTAGTGCGCCGCACTCTGCGCCGCAGTGCGCCACCCTCGAGAGCGGTCGAGAGCGGTCGAGAGCGGTGGGAGCCCGGCGGGACCGCGGCTCCCGCAATCCCGCTCTGGGAGCGGGATTGCGGGCTGTAGAGCGGAGGGGGTGGGATTCGAACCCACGAGCCGCCTTACGACGGCCAACGGTTTTCGAGACCGCCCCGTTCAACCACTCCGGCACCCCTCCGGGATCAGGCCTTCGGCCTGGCGCGAGATCATAGGCGGCGAAGATCGCCGGCAGCACGAGCGGTGTGAACCACAGGATGTAGAAGTAGAACCAGTAAGTGGCCGTCAGCTCGACCGCGATCACCACCGCGGCGCCCAGCGCCGCCAGTTGGATCAGGTTTCGCTCGCGCGGCACGAGGAAGACGAGCGCCGCTAGCAGCGCCGCACCCAGCTTCACGAGGTCCTGGGCCCAGCCCAGCGAAGGGTACAGGCCCCAGAGCGAGAAGGGTGAGGAGCGGCCGAGCTGGTAGCCGACCGTGGTGTCCCAGAACTCGCGCAGCCCGCCATCGGGGAGGTAGGCGAACACGGCCAGCGCCACGCTGCCCACGAAGGCGGCCGCGAACAGCGCGAGGTCGCGCGGCCGGCGCCCGCCAAGGCCGCGGCCCACGAGTGGCGCCAGCGCGAGCGGAGCGAACTTGGCGGCCGTGGCAATGCCGAGCAGCAGCCCGCGCAGGGGCGGCGAGCGCATGGCCAGCAGCACGGCCACCAGCAGCGCAGCGATCAGCGCGTCGTTGGTGTTCGCCTGCAGCGCGTAGAGCGTGAACGGGTAGGCCGCCCAGGCGTAGGCCATCGTGAGCCCGAGCACGCGGCCGTCGCGGCCCCTACGCAGCCGGGTGCCCAGCAGCATCAGCCCGGCCATCGTGAGCAGGTCGAAGCTGATCGCGGCGGCGCGCGCCGCGTGCTCGTAGCCGCCGGGGCCGTCGTCCGGGAAGAGCGCCTCGAAGGGCACGTAGGCCAGGTACATGAGCGGGCCGTAGGTGTCCTCCTTGTTGCCGCGGCTGTAGAGGTCCTCGCCGTGCTCGATGCGGTCGGCGCCGAACACGCTCGCCTGGCCCACGTCGACGGTGTGCGAGTCCACCGCGTTCAGCCCCACGCGGAACGCCACCAGCAGCACGAGTCCGATCAGCAGCAGGCGCGGCGCGGCGCGCGGGAGCAGCGGGCCGGCCGGAGCCCGCGGTCGCCGCAGGCCGAGGTGGAGCATGCGTGCGAGGAGGTAGGCCAGCAGCGGGTACACGAGCGGCACCGACAGCTGCACGTCGCCGCGATTGAAGAAGACCTGCGACACGCCGAAGCCCAACAGCACCAGGAGGTCGAGGTGCAGCAGCCGCAGCGGGCGACGCGGGTCGAAGAACGGCGCCAGGAAGAGCAGCGCCAGAGGCAGCCAGACGTAGAGCTTGTTCAGCGAGCGCCCGATCGGAGGGTCGTAGCCGCGCGCGAGCAGGGTGTCGGCCTGCGGGCCCGTCCAGAGCTCGATCACACGGCCGCTGCGCGCGGACACGTGCACGTCCACCAGGACCTTCCCGCGCGCGCGGTAGGCCACCTCGTAGCGCTGGTCGCCGAAGTACTGCGGGATCACGACCTTCGGGCGCAGGCGGGGGTGCTCGCGGCGCTCGCGCGCGACCTCGGGCCGCCGCTGCGCCACCCGCAGCGCCTGGCGCGGGGTGAGCGAGTAGCCCGCCGGCGCGCGATCGAGCGATTTCGGCACGGTCACGGTCAGGACCTGCGCGGACGCCTGCCAGGGCGCCGCGGCCAGGCAGCCGAGCACCACGGCCGCGAGCGTGATGAGCGTGCGCCGGGGGCGGGTCATGCCCTCTCGCTATCGACCCCGGCGCGGCGCGGCTTGACCGGGGAGAGGGCGCGCCCTAGCGGGTCGGTGCCTCGTCGATGGCCCGCTCGACCTCCGCCCTGGTGGGCTGAGGGCCGAAGCCGGTCAGGCACCAGGTCGCGCCGGCCGCCTCCCAGGGGGCCGGGTCGGTGCCGGGCGGGTTGGTGACCACCAGCTCGAACCGCCCGGCGTCCGGACCGCGCAGCTCCCGGACCTCCTGCGCCAGCACCGTCAGCGCCTCGGGGTCGGGCAGGTCGATCGGAAACAGGCCGTCGAAGCGGGCGGCACGCCGCAGCGGGCGCCGGCTGGGCCAGCGCGAGGCCACCCAGACCGGGATGCGCGGGCTCTGCACGGGCGCGGGCTCGAACTCGCCGCCCCAGTAGCGCAGCAGGCGCTCGAGGCCGTCGTCGAGCAGCCGCGCCCGCGCCACGGGATCGCCCTCCTCGCCGAAGCGCGCTGGATCGAACTCGCCGCTGCGGTTGCTGCCGAGGCCCACGCCCAGCACCAGCCGGCCGCCGCTCAGGCGGTCGAGCGTGACGGTCTCGCGCGCGAGCTTGTGCGGCCGGCGGCGCGGCAGCGGCGTGACGAGCGGCCCGATCACGAGGCGCCGCGTGGCGGCCGCCACCGCCGCGAGCGTGATCCAGGGGTCGGCCAGCGCCCGCACCGGCTCCCGGTACTGCACGTGGTCCCAGACGAAGAAGCCATCGAAGCCGCGGTCCTCGGCGCGCGCCGCCAGCTCGGCCACGAGCGCCGGCTCCGACAGCTCCTCGAACGGCGCGACGAAGATGCCCCGGCGGGCGCTCACCGGCCTGGCCGCCTGGTGACGAAGAACTCGCGCAGCATCAGGGCGGACTCCTCCGCCAGCAGCCCCCCGGCCGTCTCGGGGCGGTGGTTGAGCCTGGGCTCGGCCAGCACGTCGAGCACGCTACCCGCCGCGCCCGCTTTCGGGTCGGGAGCGCCCCAGACAACCCGCGGAACGCGCGCCAGAACGATCGCGCCGGCGCACATCGCGCACGGCTCGAGCGTCACGTAGAGCATGGCGTCTGACAGGCGCCAGCCGCCGAGCTTCTCCGACGCCTGGCGCAGCGCCAGCACCTCGGCGTGCGCGGTCGGATCGCCGCGCAGCTCGCGCTCGTTCGGCGCCGCCGCCACCACCTCGCCGGCCTGCACGACCACGCAGCCGATCGGCACGTCCTCGTGCTCGAGCGCGCGCTCGGCCTCGCGC